>CAZJRS010000048.1:0-16182 GCA_964548585.1 uncultured Methanocella sp.
TTAACGATATGGAAAAGGTCGTCGCTTCATACCTCCGGAACGACACCAGCAAGGGTATCTTGCAGGTCATTATGGATAACCCGGGCATCACTAATAATGTACTATCCGAGCGGTTCAGCCTAGATAAGAGCACCGTGCACTGGCATATCGAGCGGTTTCTGAAAGACGGTCTTGTGGGCTTCGAGCAGGATGGGAAATACAAGAAGTACTTCGTTAAGGCTGATGCTGGTACTGCATTCATGCGGCTCAGCGGGCATAGTCCTGCTTGTACGCCTGCGATGGCGGCAAGTACGGCGGGGAAAGCTTCTTAATTTTTTATAGACTGGTGGAATTATAGATATTATTCGGGACAGTTAACACGAAGTACGCGAAGTACACCAAGTACCCGATATGATCCGATAGTGCTGGTTTAAGTTGAAAACCGGCGGTTTTTCTGGCATGCGCGGTTTAAACGCCAGACTCACCAAGGGCTGCTCGGGTCTTGGGTAATTAAATGTGGTTTTTCAGGTGAAGCGAATGAAAATCCATGAGGTCGGGGAGGTGCCGGGAGGTCTCGGAGTGGTCAGGGAGGTAAAGGAGGTCTCGGAGGGTTTTTAAGTGGGAGGTCTGAGAGGTCTGAGAGGTCTGAGAGGTTCTTTTTTAATGGGGTCCGGGAGGTAACGAGAGGTCCGGGAGGTAGTGAAAATATACCTAATTTCCGTAACCTGCGTGCGGGCTTAATAATAAATTTCAACACAGTGCACCTCAGAGACGGAATACAGAGAATTAAAAACGACCCATAACAATTAAAACTTGCTTGTTTATTTGGGTATTTTTAAACCGCCACAAATGAGGAATTTTAAACCGCCACTGACCCCATTATAATAAAAAACATTGATCATATACCCAATCCTCCCAAACCTCTCGTTACCTCCCGGAACTCTAAATCTAAAAAGAACCTCTCAGACCTCTCAGACCTCTCAGACCTCCCACTAAAAACCCTCTCTGACCTCCTTTACCTCCCTGACCACTCCGAGACCTCCCGGGAACTCCCCGACCTCCTTGATTTTCATAGGACGGCAAGCATCTTTTTGAAGATTATCCTTACTGGGCATATTCAATGGCCATGGCGGTTCTTGACGTAACGGTAACTATAACTAGTTAATAATACTCTACATATTTAATGCCCAATAAAAAGCGGATCACACTAATTATTATGGCAGCAGGCATAGCCATAGGGATAATCATCTTACTTATCCTCGCTTTATGGGCATTATGCATATTATGCAGTAATTTACAGTATCCTTCCAATGCTACAAATTCACCTCCAGACAAATACTACAGTTATAACCTGACCAATAATGGCACAATCACTAGCATCAGAATTCATTCAACTTTCCCATTCACACTTAATAATGATGTCAGGTATCTAGAAACAAACGGAAGCGTTATCGAAGTTAAACTATGGGGTACTGCGAGTGCGGATATTGTGTTCATGAAAGATGGTGAAGATCTAATTGTTTTCATCAACGTATCTGGCCCCGGAAATCTTTTGGGCGCAGCGAATGCAAATGAATACATCTACTTGCCCAGAAACTGGAATTATATGATCATTAGCACTCAAAATGAACATGGGACTACTTATTTTGAGAATAAATCCTGGAACGTTGAAATGATTGAAACTAATCATCCCTGACGTTTATGGATTTTGATGGCATTCGGATCATTAGACTCCGGCAGCCGGCTGTTCGTGTTATCCCTTGGGGTACTGGCAGGATAAGAGGCCGTAGGGCTAACGGCCTCGTATTCAGCTTATCTCCGCCCGAACTTCCTCACGACTAAAAACAGCGAGACAAGTACTATTACTACAATCCCTGCTCCGATGTAGGGTATATAGGATTCTGTCACCACTGTAATCCGGTAGTCTGTGCTCTTAGCGGCCTGGTCGCTCTTCACTTTGAGCGTCACGCCGTAGTCGCTGGCCACAATATTTCCGGGAGGCTGGATTTTGACGTGGAACTTCTGACTGCTGCCGGCCTGAACACTGCTTGCCTTCTCCGGGGTCGTGGTGACTATCCAGCCGGTCGGTGCCTGGCTTTCGACCAGGACGTTGGTCAGCGCAGCGCCTTTGCCGTTATTATTTACGGTGATGTCGAATTCGACAAGCTCGCCGGGCTTCGTCTCAAATGACAGCTGGTTGGTATATACAGCCATGTCCGAGCCGCTCTTGAGCTTCAGCATCAGGTCTTTGGTCAGGGTATCCTTCCCGGGGGCTGAAACTACTGCGGTAAAGTTGTACTCGCCTGGCTGCACGCTATACGGGGGTACGATCTCCAGGAAAATGGTCTTTTCGGAAGCTGAAGGGACGATCACTTCCGCCATCTCGCTGGTGCTGGCTTTTTCTTCCTTGAACTGGTAGTACCAGTTTTCGGGTAAGCCGGTGGCTGAGAGCATGTAGTCGTTTTCGTTGGGCTGCATGTTTTTGATGCGCAGCTCGTAGTAGATCTTGTTGCCTATGGACTCTACTACTGAGCTGTACTTAGCCGACAGGTCCGCGGTATGGTTGACGCTGGTGATTTGAACGTACATATCCAGTGAGCTGTCCCCAACCTTGGCGACCAGCTTCTTTTCTCCCAGGGTGGAGGATGAGGTGGTCTGAACGTCAAAACTAATGGTCTTTGACTGCTTTCCGGGCACGTTCACCTTGTATACGGTTTTATCGCCTGACGAGAACCAGGTTTTCCAGCCAAGCTCAGGGTAATCATTCTGAGTGCTCAGCGAATAGGTTCGCTCGTCATCGTTGTTGTTCTGAATTATGATCGGGAACGACACCTTGTCCCCTCCGAGGGCGCTCTGGCCAGGGGAGTCACACGATACCTTTGTGCCGGTTGTCGTTGAACCACTACTGCTTTCTGTCGAGGGTTTAGACAGTTCCAGGTAGACTTCACCTTTGGTGTAATCGATGTTTACGACATAGATTCGTAATTGATCATAATAGCTGACGACACCGTCTGCCGGCGAAGAATAATTTTTCTCTGCATATCCCCCTGGCTTCTTGACGTTGATATTGACGTTGCTGCCATTGGTGATATCTACTGTCACGTAGCAGCCGTTTGCCTGTACGATCGTCCCGCTCTTGGTCCACTGGGAATATTGCACATCGTAGCCACTGTCGGCAGCCGCCACTATCGGGCTGACTAGCAGACATAATGCTACGAGAATAACGAATAGGGTATGTCTCATGTGACATCAACTCTCATAAACAATATATAGGACAGCACGAAGGCCGCCACGATTTCTACCATAAAGACCAACAGGTAGGTCCACCTGTATGATAGCGACTCCAGGATGGACAGTTCCTTCGACTGGCCGTACGAGTACATGTACGAATTGTAGTATCCGTACGATTGCTGGCCGGGGGCATACTTGCTGGTGATGACTTCGTTTAGCTTGTAGAAGTTGCCGATGGGGGACAGCAGGGTGATGATATCCGATATCTGCTGTTGTCGCTGGTAATACCCCTGAAGCTGCCTGTCATACTCATTACTTGCCTGCCGGTACGCGATCACCTGGGGATCGCTTTCATTATAGCCACTCATGTGATACGAATACCCGCTTGAATCCATTGAATATCCAGAACTGGCATTGGCTTCGATGGGCATCGGCAGCGGTTGCATCATGACCGCGGGCATTTCCGGAACCGGCCCTGCCAGCATCATGCCGACGATCCCTCCGATTGCCAGGAGGACGGTCAAAAAGATGAACATGCCCATAGCTGCCAGTATGGCGACCGTCGACGATGGGGATATGGTCGAAATGAGCAGCGATATGGCGAAGAACAGGAGCATGTAGAGCATCGCGACGACAAAGAACGCCACGATCCGGGCCACGTCGTCTGTTCCCGGTACCACGTTATAGAGTAGCATGATTGCGAAGGTGATCAAAAATGCGGCACCGAAAACCACGACGATGGTCGCAAAGCCGGCAATAGCCTTACCGTTGATCACACTGTCTCTATACGCGGGGCGGGTGAGAAGGAGCTTCAGCGTTCCGGACTCTTTCTCCCGGGTGATCAGGTTAAAGCCCATGACAATGGCGAGCAGCGCTCCGACTGTCACGAACACCAGCCCGATACTGTTAATAAACATCAGTACCGATGGCATCGGCTGATTAGTCATAGCTTGTAAGCTGGCCTTCATCTGGCTGACATACTCGGGGCTGTCTCCCCTTGCCTCCGCGTCGGCGATCTGCTTTTGCTGGTCAGCGACCATCTGCTGAAAATACGGGTCGGTCGACTGGCTTGCCTGCGCGTTCTTGTAGTTCTTCAGCTGTTCGTTATAGCCGTTCAGGCCGCTGACAATTCCGGCGATGCAGAGGAGCATGACCACCACGAACAGGATGACGAATCTCTTCCCTGTGAAGTAATCCTTAATCTCCTTCTCGGCTACGATGAGGAAGTCTTTCATTTTACGCCCCCCTGTAAACCGTTTCCATGAATACTTCTTCCAGGGGTGACTCAATCACATGAAGTTCGCGGATCGGCAGCCTGTGCTCGTAGAGTTCGAGTGAAATCCGGTCACAGATATCTGCGTTGGCTACAATGTCCACACTATCGCCGTTGTACGTAGCACTCAGGATGCCCGCAGTCTTGAGGTCCGGCATGGCTCCTACCACTTTTACCTTGATCTTAAAGCTCTCATGCTTGCCGAAGGTGTGGCGCACTTCGTCAATTGTGCCCATGGCAATCATCTTGCCCTTGGTGATGATGCCAATGGTGTCACAGAGGGTGTTCACCTCGCCCATGATGTGGGATGACATAAAGATGGCTTTGCCGGCCGCAGCCTGCTCTTTTACGATCTTCCTGAACAAGAGCACGCCTTCCGGGTCCAGGCCATTGGTGGGCTCATCAAGGAAAAGCACAGCGGGATCGTTCAATAGTAACAGTGCAAGCCCAAGTCGCTGCTTCATGCCCCGGGAGTACTTACCCACTGCTTTTTTCTCCGCTCCAAGGCCTACGTAGGCGACAAGCTCATCTACTTTCTTGTCCAGGTTCTCGATCTCGTAAAACCGGCTCAGGTACTTCAGGTTCTGCTTTGCCGTGAGATTGGCATAAAAACCTACCCCGTCGGGAAGGTAGCCGATCACCCGTTTTGCCTCGATCGGGTTCCGGATCACATCCATGCCTTTGACTGTGCATCTGCCCTCAGTGGGGGTGAGCAAGCCGACCATCATGTTGATGGTCGTCGTTTTGCCCGCTCCGTTGTGCCCGATGAAGCCGAATACTTCGCCGCGCTTCAGCTCGACGTCCAGCTTATCGACCACTTTTACTCCGCCGTAAGCCTTCGTCAGGCCTTCGGCCTTTAGCATTACTGATGTTTCACCGTATGACATTCGCAATCTCCCTAACCTCAGCAACCGAATGGATACCAGTCTATTATTTTATTATTAATAATTTACCACGTATTCACTTTACTACTATACAGGCCGCCGCATGATCACTGTTCATATGAAAAGGAGCCGGTTTCCCGGCTCTGTGTCGCTCACGTCACATCCGATCGCATGAAGAACATGTAGGACAGCCCGAGGGCCGCCACGATCTCCACCAGCATGACAAGGAGGCTGGTCCACTTGTAGGGCAAGGTCTGCATCAGGGTCAGCGGATGGTATCCTGTATATCGGAAGCCACTGCTGTACATCTCCGCGGGGTCCCATGGTTTCTCCTTGTTGGTGATGACCCCGGTCAGGGTGTTATAGTTGTCATTCGGTGATAACAGTGCGGTCAGGTCCCGGATCTGTTGCGATTTCTTTTCGTACGCCATCGAGTCGTTCTGGTACTTCCACTGGATCTGGTTCATCTCCTCTATCTGTGCCGGGGTCGGGCCCGTGTAGTTGGCATCGAAGGTCATCGGGTAGTAGCTATTCGTATTCGGAAACTCTGGCCTTGGCCCCATAGCCACGCTAGAGATCTGGTACGAAACCGTACCGAGCATGTTGAAGATCAGAAAGAGCCCCAGCATGCACAGAATGGCCATGGTCGAAGATTTCACCACCGTCGATACCAGCATCGAGATGGCGAAGAAACTTATGACGTACAGGACAGTCACAACATAAAAGGCAGCGATCCTGGTCAGGTCGTCGCCCGCCGGGACTATGCCGTAGATCAGAAGGATCGCCAGGGCTATCAGGAACGTGATGCCTATCATGACTGCGATGGCCACAATGCCTGCAAGGGCCTTGCCGTTGATCACGTTATCTCTGAACATGGGCCGGGTCAGGAGCTGCTTCAGAGATCCCTCTTCCCGCTCCCGGGTAATCATGTCGAACCCCATGATGATCGCCAGCAATGCACCGGCCATGGTCAGCGGCCAGCCGATCTGGGACATCACGTTGATCGATGATGGCATGTACGGATTGAGCATCGACTCCACGCTGTCTCTCATCGACTGGATATTCTCGGGACTTTCCCCCCGGGCTTCCATATCAGTGATCTGCTGCTGCATCTGGGTGATCTGCTGCTGGTTCGAGGCCAGTTGTTCCTTGTACTGTTTCAGCTGGGAATCGTAGTTCTGCATGCCGGATACCATCCCCAGGATAGTCACCAGGATGATGATCCCCAGAATGATTAGAAACCTTCTGCCTGTCAATAAATCGCGCAGCTCTTTCCCGGCCACGATCAATACGTTGCTCATTTCAAACACCTCCGTACACAGTGCCAAGGAACACATCTTCCAGCGATGGTTCCACCGTTGTCAGCTGTCGTACTGCCACGCCTCTGTTGACCAGTTCGACGGATATCAAGTCAGTGATATCGGCGCTGGCCACGATCTCCGCGCCATCTTCGGTGTAGACGACGCTTACGATGCCCTGCGCTTTCAACTCGGGCATGGTTCCTACTACTTTAACCCGCATCCGGACGTTCCCGTCCGACTGGAATGATCTTTTCACATCATCGATGGAGCCGCTGGCGATCATCTTACCCTTTGAGATGATCCCGACCGATCCGCAGAGCTCCCGGACTTCCCCCAAAGCGTGAGATGACAGCAGAACCGCTTTTCCGGCTGCTGCCTGCTCCTTGATGATCTTCCTGAACAAGAGCACTCCCTCGGGATCCAGGCCGTTTGTAGGCTCGTCGAGGAACAGCACCTGCGGGTCATGCAGTAATGCCAGGGCCAGCCCCAGCCGCTGCTTCATGCCTCTGGAGTACTTGCCCACGGGCTTCTCGACTCCGGCAAGGCCGACGTACTTGATCAGCTCGTCGATCCGGCCCTCGATTTCCTTTGAGCGGTAAAACTTCGACAGGTACTTCATGTTCTGCCGGGCAGTCATGTGCCAGTAGCATCCTACTCCGTCTGGCAGGTAGCCAATAAGCTTCTTGGCCTCAGTGGGCTTTCGGATGACATCTATGCCGTTCACCAGGCATCTTCCTCCCGTAGGCTCGATCAGCCCCACCATCATGTTGATGGTGGTCGTCTTACCGGCACCGTTGTGTCCCAGAAATCCGAAAATCTCCCCGCCCTTCACCTGGATGTCGACCGTGTCAACTACCTTTACACCTTCATACGCCTTCGTCAGGCCTTCGGCCTTCAGAAGGGATGTATTACTATCAGAGCTCATACGATACCCTCCGGTTGCCTGTATTGGGCAAGCGCTAAGAGAGCATAAGTATAGGTGTTTATATATCTTATCTCACAAAATGTTAACCTAAAAATTAATCACGATTTATTAAGATAAAACAAATAATGTCTTCTTGATGAACTTCCGGTGCTGATAGCAAGAGAAGCCGGGAATTAGCCCGACATCCCGGATAACAATTGCTTCACCCTTTCTACTTCCCATGGGACTCCGTGTGATGGGTAAATCACAGCAGGCTTCTTCGCCAGGACCGCCCTCAAGCTCGGACCGATCGCTTCGGGCACTTCCGCCAGCCTGGCCGTATCCGGTCCGCCTGTGATGAAAAATTTTCCTGCGAGCAGATCGCCGGTTATACAGCCGTCTCCTACTGCCACCGAAAGCGATCCGGCGGTGTGCCCTGGGGTGGGGAATACCACTGCATCCACACCATAATCCGAGAGGTCGACTTCACCGTTAATCAGGAGATCCGTTTGAAATGGCCGGGTATTAGGCCCTACGATCGCGGCTGTAATCCTGGTCATGAACGATCGAGGACACAGGGGTGCGTTCAAGCCTCGAGAGACGTATCCCGCATCTGCAGTGCCCATGGCAATCGGTACTCCGAGCGCCTCTTTCAGTTCGATGGCGTTCCCTGTATGATCCTCATGTCCATGCGTGATAAGGAGTAGGCTGACTTCGTCCTTTTTTATACCGTTCTCAGTCAGAGCCTGAAGTATCGCAGCATAACGGCCTGGCCTCCCGCTGTCTACAATCACAGTCTTCCTTCCCTTGAGGAAGAATACTCTGGAGAGCCGGTCAACGTCCGAATCAATTATCACAGTTTTACTCTGTCCGCCAGTTATCGATCGGGCGAAGTCCCGTGCCTTAGCCAGTTCTGCGTCGCCCGGGCTTCCCTTGTTGATCCCGCCGAACAGGCGGGTCAGCGGATAGAAGGTGCTCCAGCCTTTGCAGGAAAATTCGCCGGCGACGGTAAAGCCCCGGGCTTCCAGTTTTTCCCTCAGTTTGCTGTGATCTTCCCGCCGGGCAGGCAGCGGTCTGGCATAACCCCGGGTTGAGAAGATGAAGACCGGTATGCCGGTACTCGGAAGCCTGTCTGCCAGGTCGAGCAGGGCTTTGTGATGGCTATGATGGTATATGCCGGAGCCGAAGCCGATCAGGTCATACTCGCCTATTTTGGTAAGATCGACTTCCGAGGGCTTTGCCAGGGTCGCTTTCAGTTCTTCGGCCATGACGCTGGCAAGCCTGGCGGTGTTTCCGTGATGCACAGACGAATAAATGATTAAAGTTCTCATTTCGTGATCAACGCCTTTCCTTCCTTGAACACCACGCCTGCCTGGTCGCCGAGGTTCCAGTACCTGATAGGGCTTCCTCCGAGCAGCAGTGGATTGATTTTAATCAGATCAGGCCGGCCGTCGGTGAAGCGGTCCTTGCTTACATAGACTTCCAGCACTTCACCGATGAAAACTTCTGAAACGATGTCACTGGCAGGCCCGTTGGTCAGCTCCTCACTTTTTATCACCTTGCATAGCAGGTTCACCGGGCACTCCTCGATCAGCGGCGCCTTATCGACGGCTCCAAAGAACGTCTTGAATACGTGGGACTTGTCTTCGTCGCGCCCGGAGACCAGGCCTACGTAGTCAGTTTCATGGACGAGCTCCGCCGAGGGTATGTTTACGCTGAAATATCCCGTCTCCCTGATACCGATGTTCGTGTAATGGGACTTCCCCGACATGATGTAAATCATGGGCTTGATACTGGACAGCAGGCCAAAGCAGCCCAGCGTGTTGAAGTTGGCTTTCCCGTTCACCATGGTACCTACGATGGCCACAGGGAAGGCACAGGCAGGTATTTTTCCGACCATCACTTTTTCTGCAAACTCTGTCATTTTCTCACCGACTAACTACTGTATGGAAATTTATTTAATCATAGCATAACGTATTATGCTTTAACAATTAACTGTAAGTAAGCTATATATTGATTATTTTACAAACAAATACACCATGGTATATCGATTTATTTCATATACCATCGCCGGAGCAGTCATGAAGATCAAATCAAGGGCAAGGGGAGACAGAGAGCCTTCCGGAAAGACCAAAGCAGCCATCCTGCTCTATCTGGCAGAGCACGGGGAGAGCACTTTCACGGAGATCCGGGAGCACATGCTCGATCAGTATAATATCAGGAGCCAGAAGGACATCCGGGGGCACCTGAACGATCTTTCGGATACAAGCCGGTTTGATCTGCTGGACAAGCTGTCTAATGGCAATGGCAATGCATGTTCGTACCGGGTCAGGGAAGGCTTCTGCAGCCTCCGTAAACTGTACAACTACCTGAAAATGCAGGGTCTGGAAACAGAAGTGATGCGGACCCGCTACTTCCACGAGTATACGAAATCATGCGATTTTTTCCAGAACGTCAAAACCCATCTCCTCGGCGACATTCTGGCCGACCTCCACGGGTGTATGGTCAGTGAATCGGGTTCTGATACAATCCTGGACAGCCTGGATCACGTGCCGTCCCAGCACCGGGAAATTCTGGCAGACTGGATGGCCCGGGTCCGGCAGCGCGACATGGCCGAACCACTGGCGGGAAGCTTCCTCCGGCTGATCCACGCCCTCCGTTCTCCGGAGGCTGAAACCGTAGCCAGGTCCTACGTACGGGTCGTCATGGAAAGGGGCCTGAAGGCCATCAGCCCGGAACAGTTCGACATGCTGGCCTCGGACATCCTCATCCCTGACAGATACAGAGAACGCATTACAGCTATCATGCGGCTGTCGCCCGGCGCTTTCGACTGCATCGCCAACATGAACTGTGATAATCCGCTGTTTGTCCGGAACCCATTCCTGGCCTATGTGATCAGCCTGCTTCTGGCGCAAGGGGAAACTATCTCCCATCCATGTCTGACCCTGGCCCAGTGCAGCGAATACGCCGCGGGCATCCCTCGCTTATCCGCAGAGTCACCGATCTTTACAATCGCCCGCTCCCATTTTATCACCGACCTTGTCGCTGGCAGGCTGGCGGTAAAAGAAGTGCCCGCGGAGACGCTGCGCCTCATTTTCTCAAACGTGGCCTAGCAGTTCTAGCCGGCCAGCAGGACGTAGATGTCCGATACCCCGTCCGGCTTTACCGCAGACAGGTTCAGGTAGCAGAACGGGCAGTAGGTGACCACCTTCGCCTGGCTGCCGTCGAAGACCTTTTTCGCCTTCTCACCCGCCAGCAGCCTGTCATGCGTCATCAACCCTGCGCCGGCGCCGCAGCACGGCCCTGCGCTCTTTGAGCCCGAGCCTGACAGGAGGCTGCGAACAGTGTTGCCCTTTTCCTTCGCGTGGCACGCGTCCTGTACTACGAAGCCTTCGCCAGTCAGAGTCCGCCCGCCCAGCAGATCTACGGCCAGTATGATCTCAGGGTCGAACCCATCCACACCTTTGTAGTGCTTACTGAAGGCCGCGAAGCAGCCCGGACACACCGTTATAATCCTCCTGACACCGGTCGCTTTAAACTTCGCGATGTTAGTCCGGACTATCTCGTCACCTGAGACACGGTCTCCCAGGTTAAACAAGATGTTGCCGCAGCACTTTTCGTCATCGATCAAACCGTACTCTATTCCTTTGCGCTTCAGCAAGCTTTCCACCGCTGCAAGCATCTCAGGCGTCTTGTAAGTCGGCGTACATCCTCTGAAGAGGATAGTTTCGCATATTCCCGAGCCGGTTCTCTTTCCAGTCATGCCGTAGGGATTGCCCGACTTCTGGATGTTCCTGGCGATCAAGCTCACGTGTGGGGCGATAAAGTCCCGGCTGACCGCGATATCCCGGGCTCCCCGGTTGATGTCCGCCGTGTGGCACTCGTTGCATAAAGTGCAGCTATACAGGCCGTTGAGATCTTTTTCACTCAGGTTGCCGGCGATCTTGACTTTGAGATTACAGTAGACAGAGTTTAGTGGATTGCAGTTTTTGGAGCTCATTTTATACCTCTCAAATTTCAGTGATTACATATGGTATTTCAAACCAATTCCAGATCTAAACTTGCCGCAGCACAGTATTAACGATATTTATTTAATATCATATACCCAGGTATATCTCAAGTAAATCAAATACCGGGGCAATGTATCATGGGCATTAAAACAAGGGCAAGAGGCGAGCGGGAGCCGACCGGCAGAACAAAGTCGACCATTCTGCTATTCCTGGCGGACAACAGGGAGTCTACCTTCACGCAGATACGCGAGCACCTGCGGGAGCAGCACAACATCAAGAGCACCAAGGACGTGAAGCTGCACCTGAACGATCTGACGTCGGACAACCGCCTCTCCCTGCTGGAAAAAATTTCCCACGGTAACGGCAATGCGAACTCTTACCGCATCCGCGGGGGCTTCAACAGCCTGAAGCGGATCCACAACTTCCTGAATCAGTATGGAATGGTACCTGCGCTGATGAAAACGAGGTACTTCGTCGAATACACCTCTTCGAAGGCATTCGATACCCGGATGCGAACCAACATCGTGCGAAACTCCCTGATGGAGCTGGTCGAGACCATGCGGGACGATCGTGGCTACGAGCAGATCAAGTCTCTGTTGTTAGTGGCGGACGAAGACCGGGAAAAGCTGCTGCAATGGGTCGACAGGGTCAGGGCGGGTGACCGGGATGATCCGTTATCGGCCAGCACCCTGGCCATCGAAGACATGATGAAAGAGGGCGACATCGACCGGCTGGGAGAAGTCTTCACGGGCATCGTCCGGCTACTGGACTCACAGGACTTCTTCGCGCTCATGGAAAACCTCATCATCCCGTCGGGGCAGCACGAACTCGTGACATCCATCCGGCGTTTCTCCCCGAGTGCGCTCGACTACCTGCTGAACTCCACGAAAAACAACCCGCTGTTCCCGCCGAACATCTTTCTCGCCTACGCTTTCAGCCTGATCCTGCAGGCGCCGGGAGAAAATTTTATGGTGGGCAAGCTGCCGGACATCGACTTCGCGCCGTACCGGCGATATAGCCTGGCACTGCCCCGTTTAACCGCAGAGCCACCGATCGTGCTCATCGCAAAATCGCTCTTCGTCTCCGACATGGTGCATGGCAGGCTGGCTGTTGACGAAGTGCCTGAGGAGATGCTGAGGCTGATTTTCTCATGAATAACTCTGTCGTATGATCACTTTGGCACTTTCTCTGTTCAAGCCTCACAGATTTATCGGCCGTCCGGTGATTGGTCGGTGAACACACAACCGCCTCTCTGTACTTTTCCCCACACCCAAATAGTTATTAAGAAAGAGTGTATTAGTGCCAGTTGAGGTTCTATTCATGTATCAGATCGGAGAAGCTCTCATAGGCGAGGGTAACGAAATTGCCCACATCGACCTTCTTATCGGCGATAAGAACGGCCCGGTGGGAATGGCCTTTGCCAATGGCATGACACAGTTATCAATGGGGCACACGCCCCTGCTCGCGGTCGTTAGGCCTAACCTTATCCCGAAGCCTGCGACTCTCATCGTACCGAAAGTCACCGTCAAGAACATGGGCCAGGCAGCCCAGATCTTCGGCCCCGCCCAGGCTGCAGTCGCCAAGGCAGTGGCCGACGCGGTGGAGGAAGGGGTTATACCCAAGAACATCTGTGAAGACGTCGTCATCATCGTCTCGGTGTTCATACACCCCGAAGCAGAGGACACGGCCCGGATATACAAGTACAACTACGGCGCCACCAAGCTTGCTCTGAGCAGGGCAATGGAGAACTTCCCCGGCGTCGACGTCGTCACCAAGGAGAAGGACAGGGGAGTACACGCAATCATGGGATACAAGATCACAAGGCTCTGGGACTCACCCTACCTGCAGATCGCCATTGATGCACCGGACCTCGGTGTCGTCGAGAAAGTGCTCAACAACGTGCCCCGCAACGACCACCTGATCATTGAGGCAGGCACCCCGCTCATCAAGAGATACGGCCTGTCGGTCATCAGCAAGATCAGAGAAATAAGGAAGGACGCGTTCATCGTCGCCGACCTGAAGACCCTGGACACCGGCAACCTGGAAGCCCGCATGGCTGCCGACGCCACCGCCGACGCAGTAGTCTGCTCCGGCCTGGCCCCCGCCGCAACCATCGAGAAGTTCATCGAAGAAGCCCGCAAGGTTGGCATCTACAGCATCATCGACATGCTGAACGTCGAGAACCCGGCCAAGCTTGTTGCCGCGCTCAAGGTCAAGCCCGACATCGTCGAGCTGCACCGTGGTATCGACACGGAGACCCAGTCTGCCGAACACGCCTGGGGCAACATCCAGGAGATCAAGAAGGCAGCAGCCGGCAAGAAGTTACTTGTCGCAGTTGCTGGTGGTGTGAAGGTCGAGAACGTCGAGACTGCCCTCAAGGGCGGCGCAGACATACTGGTAGTTGGTAGGTCCATCACCAACGCCAAGGACATCGAGGGAGAATCCCGCCGGTTCCTGCAGGCGATGAAGAAGGACGAGATCGATCAATACCGAATAATGACGGACTTCTAAGTCTGACTCGGTCAATGGTGGAGAGCTTCTAACCAGGCTCTCCATTCTTGTTTTTATAACCTTTTAACAACAGTCGGAGTGCAGGTCAAGCCCGAAATGTCTCGCTTACCGCTCCCTCAATACTTCGTATACCTCAGTCTGACAATTCCGATCCTGGTCAGGAGAAGTAGGCTAAAAGGTTATTATTCAACGAATCGTATCATATGAAATAGATCAACCGGTACCAGCTATACTCAGGTTCCGGACTCACGGTGATAAGTATGGCCATCAGCATCTTTGATGATAAGTCTAAACAGCCCACGGATGACGATCTTAACGAAGCGCTCGGAGATACGTTTGCCCAGTGGAACTCTCTGCAAAAGCAGATCGCATCGTTATACACAGCATCCCCTGAGTGGGGTTTCGCCACCAAAAATACAGGCTGGGGTCTCAGGCTCCGGGCGGAAAAAGGGAAACGAGTCGTCCTCTATATGACCCCTTGCAAAGGCTATTTCCTCGCTTCCTTTGCCCTGGGTGAGAAGGCTGTGAAAGCAGCTCATGAGAGCGATATACCTGCTTCGGTCCTGGAAATCATCGATAACTCGAAAAAGTACGTCGAGGGCAGGGCTGTGAGGCTGGAAGTCCGAAGCGCCGACGATGTCCTCCACGTAGTGAAACTAGCTTCCATCAAGATGGCGAACTGATCATCTTCCCCTCATGACTTTTTTACCTCGCACTCCCGGCCGTGAAGCATGAAGTAGTGAAATATTCCTCCTATCGCGCCGTTCAGGGCATACATGATCAGGAATGCGCCCAGCTCTGCCGGACCATACTTATACAGGCTGGCGGAGAACAGGCGCATGTCTTCCGGTACTCCGATTGCCAGTGCTATGAAGTACCAGAGGCCGATCCCGGCGATCGCCGAGATGATGGTGACCAGTACTGCGCTGGCTATTGCCCTGTTGTGGTGCAGGCATGCATAGTAGGCTGCTTCTGCCGCCAGCCAGCCGGTCAGGACGAGTACCAGGGGTATGGCTACGAATGCCCAGGCCAGGAGGTAGATGGTCGGTTTGGCCGGGTTTATCACACTGATCACGTAGATGAAGATCGATACTCCCACGACCATCAGCGTGCCTACGACCGCCGCTTCTGCCTCGCTTTTGAGAAAGCTCATCAGTACACCATAGTACTATTATTGCCCGGATAAATAATCCTGACTGCCCGATCTGTGGTTCTTCAGCGTTCTACCCATAGAATCGCTATCGTCTTCCAGTTTTCACGGGGAAGAATCTAATACACCTCACGGCAAATATTATCTTATTATGCCCGCGAAGGAACCTGTCATTATCCTCAACTATAAGACTTACACTGAAAGCCTGGGAGAGCCCGGCCGGAAACTCACCTGGATGGCCATGGAGGTCATGAAAGAGACCGGCGTCCGCATCATCGCGTGTCCGCAGTTGCCTGACATGTACCACCACAAGAGCCTGGAGATCGAGATCTTCGCCCAGCACATGGACCCGATCGAGCCCGGCAGCCACACCGGCCACATTCTCCCGGAGGCCATAAAGGGCGCCGGAGCAACTGGCACTCTCATAAACCACTCCGAAGACCGGATGCCCGCCGACCAGATTAAAAAATGCGTCGAGCTCTGCCGCAAGCACGGCATGACCTCAGTTGTCTGTGCGGAGAGCGTCGAGAAAGTCAAAGAGGTCGCAGCCTTCAAGCCAGACTACATCGCGATCGAACCGCCCGAGCTCATCGGCAGCGGCATTCCAGTATCCAAAGCCAACCCCGACATCGTCAGAAACTCGGTCAAAGCCGTGACAGACCCCTCAATAAAAGTATTATGCGGCGCAGGCATCAGCACCGGCGAAGACGTCAAAGCCGCCCTCGACCTCGGCACCCACGGCGTACTACTAGCATCAGGCGTCGTCAAGGCAAAGGATCCGAAGAAGGCACTGTTCGACCTTGTCTCACTGATATCTCCAAAGGTTATGACCCGCTGAACCAGTCCCCATCGAATTCACCACAACGGCACAACGATTGGTTTTTACCACAACGGCACAACGATTGGTTTTTACCACAACGGCACAACGATTGGTTTTTA
>CAZJRS010000048.1:16282-25393 GCA_964548585.1 uncultured Methanocella sp.
GATTGGTTTTTACCACAACGGCACAACGATTGGTTTTTACCACAACGGCACAACGGCACAACGATTGCTATAAAATACTTTGATAGTTAACCATTTATAAAAAAATCGTTGTGTCGTTGTGTCGTTGTGGTTTTTGGTTTAGCGTTGTGTCGTTGTGGTTTGTTTCACGGTCGGAGAAGCCCGTAGTAATACCCGGCCATGCCTATCCCTGCACCCAGAAAGATCAAATTAAGCAAAAGGCTGTTGCTTTTAAACCACCTGAGTCCGCGCATGCGGTCTTCGAATGGCCCGAGTAGTGGTACGCCTTTTTTGGTGAGTGAGTCCAGGAGTACGTGGGATAGTGTGGCACTGAACACGGCCAGGGTGACGTAGTTCGATAGTGCCCCGGCGTGGAAGATGTCGTCAAACAGAATATACGTGACGCCGGTGGCGATGAATACGGTGGTCAGGCTGTGGGTGATCCAGGTGCGGTGGAAGATACCTCCAAGGCCTGTGTCTGCATCTGGTGATACTGACATAGCGGCGGCAATTACGCCAGCGACTAGCGAGAGGGCTAGCGTCTGTACCGTATCTCCGGCTCCGCCTCCGCTTATGCCGATGATCGTCAGTAGTCCGAAGTAGGTGAGTAGCGAGCCTCCGAAGTGGCCGGTTCTGTCCATCCTGTCCCCGGCCAATCATATGACCGCATGGTTAATAGGCTTTTCTGGGGCTTATAACTGTATATCGTATAATATTTTACCAATATAAATAAATAGAACCGTCGTTTGCCACTTTACTGGATAATCTACAGTTAAATTTGGGCTTGTCCTGCATTAATTTATTCTGTAACAACCAATTTTATCATGGCTGACCTGGCGGTTTTAGGTAAAAATCCGTTACTAAATAATATATTAAAGTAGATATAATCGTTTTCCTGATACCTATGGTCGGAGCATCTGTCAAGAATATGTCTCGTCTCTTAAGGGATGGCAAAGCGATGTTCCTCGCCTATGATCAGGGCCTGGAACATGGCCCGAAGGACTTCAACGATAGGAACTACGACCCGGGCTATATCATCGATATAGCCCTCAGGAATAAGTTCACAGGGCTAATCCTGCACAAGGGGCTTGCCGAGAAGTACCATGAGCACTTTTCGGGGAAAATCCCCTTAATCGTCAAGGTCAATGGCAAGGATAACATAGCAAAAACAGAGCCTTTTTCCCCGGTGGTCTGCTCGGTGGACTACGCGGTGAAGCTCGGCGCCGATGCGGTAGGATATACGCTGTATGTCGGCTCTCCTCTGGAATCTCAGGCTATGGAAGATTTCCGCCAGGTGCAGGAGGAGGCCAGAGAATACGACTTGCCTGTGATTGCCTGGATGTATCCCCGGGGCGAGTTCGTCCCCAACGACACGGACCCCACCATCGTCACCTACGGGGCACGTGTCGGCCTCGAACTCGGCGCGGATATACTCAAGGTCAAGTACACCGGAAGTAAAGACACTTTCCGGCGGGTCGTTCAGATGGCCGGAAAAGCGAAGGTTGTTTGCGCTGGAGGCCTGAAGACTGATCCGGGCACATTCCTGCAGCAAACCCGAGACATCCTGGACGTGGGCGCTGCCGGCGTTGCAGTCGGGAGAAACGTATGGCAGAGCGATCGGCCTGATCAGATCGCACGTGCGCTGGAGGCATTGATATTCGGGAACGCAACGGTAAGCAAAGCAACGGAGGTATTGACCGCATGAAAACCTGTGCCAGCTGTAAAAGTGTCCGTCCGTCGAGCGGGACATGCAAGAAAAGCCACCTCATGGATGCCCGTGAAACCAGGAAGGAATGCAAGGACTGGCAAAAGCAGGACTGCACCAACTGTCAGTACCTGACCAAAGATGCCACGACGTACTACTATAACATGACTCATCGTCTCTGGTGGGCGGGCAGGGGGAACCCATATACCGGAGACCGTTGCGAAGGCTGCTCCCTCCGGGCATATGCCAGCATCAGACAGACCATCGATCAGGTCAAACGCGATACCAGCGACCTGTTCCAGACCGTGGGATGCCTTAGCGTCGAACACGTGACCGGCCGGTATGACCTGGTATCCATGCTTGAGCTCATCGCCGAGAACATCAGTACCAGCACCAGCAAAGCTGGAGAGCTGGCCCTTCATGCCCGGGAGATCGAGCGGACCGGCGATGGCGTTTCGCTAAATCCCACCCGGCCCACAGAAACCGTGAAAGGCATCGTTGTAGCCGCCAGGACCAGCCAGGCATCGGCCGGTGAGCCGGCCGAGTAGTATAGATCACTGAGGCGCAAGGGTTACTTGTGCCTTATGGTATTAAGCGTCGGAGCCGCTCTGGTTAAAATCATCCGCAAGCGGGTCATCCGTGGACTCTATGACTTCGACGTGAGCGTCTTTTCCCTCGTCATCCACGAATTTCCACACCTCGTTTTCCTCGATCAGGTTGTACCCGGGCTCAAGGTCGGAGTAGTTTTTCGTGATGACTTTACCGTACCGGCGGATTCCCGCAGGCAGCATGTTCACAAGCTGGCCGGCGGAAGTGTCGTATGCTTTCGGGTCCGGGGCGATCATTACGTCAGTGATGACGCTTTTTTCACCTGTCAGGATAAGAGGTACTTCGGATTCTTTGGCCGATGCTTTGGCCATTTCAAGGGCATCTGCGGTGATCTTCATAATATTACATCACTGGTGTTTCTTTCTTACTTAAGAAAAAACTATGCCAGACTAGCATACAGCACGTAGGTCAGCGAAGCATTTATTACTGTTTACGTATATTACGTAACTCGTAATAACTGATAAAATGATGGTGATATAATGGAAAAAGCCATTTCAATAGCAGCGAGGCCCGGGTCGGATCATCTTGAGGGTTCTGCCAGTGCTCTACTGCCCAGCCTGGTAAAGCTATTGTGGGTGATGAAGGTGGACAGGCCATCTTCGTGGTCCCCGACGTTCGAAGGACTGAGCCCGCTGGACCTTCACATCATCGCTTTCATCCAGGTCAAGCCTGACGTGATCCTGAAGGAGATCCGGGACTACCTTGACATTCCGAACAGCACGTTGACAGGTATGATCGACCGGCTGGAAAAGCGGGGACTGATCGAACGCATCATCAGCAGCAGGGACCGGCGGTCGTATGGGTTGAAGCTTACCGAAGCCGGAACGGCTGTACGAAAGGAGCAGCAGCTGATTCGCATGCAAAGCGCGGCGAATGTGCTGAAGTCTCTGGACACTGAGGAAGAGCGCCGGGCTTTCGTGAACATGATGAACAAGATCGGCGAAAGGCTGGTCCAGGCAGCGATCAGCAACGACGAGAAGACCGGAGGCATGTAAATGACGGGAAACAGATTAACCGGGAACCGCAGTCTGCGAGTGGCGGCGGTACAGATGAAGTCGGAAAAGGGCAGGCGGGAAGAGAACCTGAAGCGTGCGACGCCTTTCATAGAACGGGCAGTGCGGGAAGGTGCACAGCTGGTCGTATTGCCCGAGATGGCCGCTTCTGGGTACTCTATAGATAAAAGCATGTGGGAAGCAGCAGAGCCTGTAGGCGGGCTGACTGTCGCCTGGCTGACCGGAGCCTCGAAAAGGCTGGGCATCTACCTTGGGATCGGTTTGGAGGAAGCCGAAGGAGAGGACTTCTATAATACATACGTCATTGCTTCCCCCGACGGGCAGGTCGCTGGCAAGATCCGAAAAAAGCACACAGAGTACAGCATATTCCGGGAGAGCCATGACCCCCGTGTGATCGATACCGATATTGGCAGGATCGGCATTGGTATCTGCGCAGACAACCATTACGTGGACATGCCGATGGAGATGCAGGAGAAGTCGATCGACTTGCTGCTGATGCCTCATGCCTGGCCGATACCTTTTAAAGCGGCAGGGTTCGTGAAGGATGATGATGTCCGGGAGCAGCGGGAGACTGTTAAAGGTTATGCGCAGCTCTTCTCGAAGATGCTGGGAGTACCTTCGGTCTTCGTTAATGCCATTGGTCCGATTGGCCCCGGACGGTGGGAAGGTATCCTTGGCAAGCTGATGGACCCTGCAATATACGGCAATGCAGGCTATTCGACGATTACCGACTCGGACGCTTCGCTCCTGATGCAGCTTGGCCCGGATGAGGAAGGAATTATTGTGGCTGATGTGACGCTCGACCCGTCCCGAAAAGTCAAGACGCCGCCTGTCAACTATGGGGGATGGCTACACCCGGGTGATCCCGTGTTCAGGAATGTTGTGATGCCGGTTGAAGTCTGTGTGGCAAAGCTGAAGTACGCCTTGCGCCCGGGACGCAAGACAAAAGCGTCGAGCGTTTCACGGGGACCTGGTCGCTGAGGGTGCCGGATACTTTCCTGTATCCTGTAAGCCTCTTTATTTTCGCCATGCTCTTACTCTACAACTATATTCGACCCCGTCAATATGTAGCCTATGAGTATGACCAAGCAAAGTACTGCCTGCGGAGCCTTTTGCAATGACTGCAACTTCTACGGCAAAGAATGTAAAGGGTGCATCGAGGGAAAAGGCGAGCCTTTCTGGGCAGCGCACAACGGCTTCAAAGCGTGCCCGATACACGACTGCTGCACAGGCAAGGAGCATCTCACCCATTGCGGTCAGTGTCAGCAGATGCCATGTCAGATCTTCCGGGACATACGGGACCCTTCCATGAGCGATGAGCAGTTCGAGGCAGGCCTAAAAGCGAGAGAAGCTGAGCTGCGCCGGCGAAGTGCAACACAACGTGAACTGCCAGCTAAATCTTCAGGTTATCCATAAAGTATAGCCGTACTCGCCGGGCGGGTTCATTTTCCTCTGACACTGCCGTTTGCAGGCTTGCTGCCATGATATTCTCCGGTATAGTCTCCAACTCTCGGATATGACCTTGTCAGTATTTCTATTAACCCTTTGGATTATAATTCGAAGCCCTCAACCCATATCAAAACACTTATTATTCATAAGTGCTCTAATACATGCGGATTGGGATGCAGTCACCTCTTTACTGGTCAGGCCGGTTTTACAGTGCCGGAATTATGATGATGCACGGCAAGAACCTTCAGCAGCGCTACCGTTACATATCCCGTTTGGCCGGCGAGAGTGTGATAGACGTCGGCTGCGGAACCGGAAAGCTTGCAGACTACCTTCCGAAAAACAATCCTTACCTTGGAATTGATCTGAACGAAAACTTCCTTCGCCACGCGAAAAAGCGGGGCAGGAACGTCATGAAGCATGACGCGCTCACGTTCGATCGCTTCTCTGAGTTCGACGTCTGCGTAGTGATGGATCTGCTTCATCACATCAACCCGCGCCACGAGGAGTTCATCAAGCGTGTTCTGAAAGACGTGAAAACGCGTGTCATCGTCTGCGAACCGTTTGAAGTGCCGGGCAGGCACCCGATTACCAAGAACCTGATCCAGCTCATCGATGACGATGGATTCAACAGGCAGGATGAGAACTGGATGGACAAAAAAACTCTCCTGGAGTTCTACAATAGTTTCAATCCGATACAGATTGACGAAGTAGGACAGGCCATGATCGCCGTTTACGAAAAATAAAGAAAAAAGATCTATTACCAGCGTTCAGAGTCTGGTGCGACAGGTACACTCTCGTGACACTGATGTGTCACGGAGCTTCGATAATTGTCACTTTTTTCATGATGTCGCCGCCGCGGATCTTTTTCACCACGTCCATGCCGCTTTCGACCTGGCCGAATACCGTGTGTACTCCGTCCAGGTGAGGCTGTGGCGAGTGGGTGATGAAGAACTGGCTGCCACCAGTGTTCTTGCCAGCGTGAGCCATGGAGAGCGCACCTGCGCCATGCCGGTGTATGTTGATCTCACAGTTTATCTTGTAGCCCGGGCCGCCGGTGCCGTCGCCTCTCGGGCATCCGCCCTGAATCATGAAGTTGGGTATGACTCTGTGGAACTTGAGCCCGTTGTAAAAGCCGGAATTCGCCAGCTTCTCGAAGTTCTTCACTGTGTTAGGGGCTTCTTTCTCAAACAATACGATCTCAATCTTGCCCTTATCGGTCTCTATCACCGCTTTCTTCATATGATCACCTTTATTGAGGTCTCCTTCATGGTATAAATATTCGCGTAGCAATGGCCGAGAATGTTATTATTCTCGGGCCGAGAATCTTTCTGTTCTTGGGCTGAGAATCCTTTTATTCTTGGGCTGAGAATCCTTTTATTCTCGGGTCGGGACTTCTTTTATGTTTGGGCCGAGAATACTTTTATGCTCCCGGAGATATACCGTATCTGTGGATTCGATGGGCATGAAGTTCCAGTACCTATTACCAGTCATCCTGCTGCTGTTGTTCACGGCTGTTATCTCCGACGGAGCGGTTGCCCAGGACATGAGCAATGACCTGACCGATCAAAGCCTGCCCGCCACCGCATTTTCTGACGGGACCTTAAATGCGGCCTTACACAGTAAGACCAACTATACGTTCAGCGATCATACTTCAAAGGAAAACCTGACGCTCGACATCACTAATCCGACCGATAAGCAAATGGCTCTTTATCTCGCCATGTATAAAGACGACGAGTGGCAAGTCCTTGACCTGATTGGGAATATCGATCCGGGCAAGAGTATCAGCATTGATTATCCCGTCACCTTCGCATACAACGGCCGCCCGGAAGAAACTGATCGCTTCAGCGTGATCGGTAAGACCTCGACCGGTCTAGTGGGTAAAGAGTTTGCCATTGGTGAAGACTGGACTCAGTACGAAGTATTTTTACGCTCTTCGCTATCCGTGGTCGGCTTACTTGTCGCCATATCGATGCTCATCATTCTCGCGGTTGTAATGGCCGGTGTCATTGCAGTGGCTGCTATCACCAGGCACGATGAGGTGGCCGGGAAGGGCGAATATACGTTGTGGACGCTATTCTTCCCGCTAACCCGGGCAAGGCCTCTCGCGGAGAAGATCGCTGACATCGTGATCAATCCGTTGTTCTGGGGTATCGAGCTGTTTCTCGGCGCGATCCTGATCGCGATCGTATTTCTGTTTACACTGGCCATCATTCCTTCTGATATCGGACTGCTGGTATTCATCATCGGAGGCGTAGCGGCCATCTTCATGCCGGTCATCTTCCTGGTTACCGGCTGGCTGACTGACTACTACGAGCGGGAGCCATTCAGGTTCATCGTAGCCATGTTCATGTGGGGTGTCCTGGCGACGTTCATCTCCTTCTTCCTCAACACCACGCTGGACCTGTTCTTCGGCCTGCTGGTCGGCTCCGGCATCGCTTCGCTTCTCACTGCGGTGATCGTTGCGCCCGTCGTAGAAGAGACTGCGAAAGGCCTGGGGTTGCTTATCCTGTCCGGGCACCATGAGTACGACGACACGTTCGATGGGATCATCTTCGGTTTCGCTGTCGGCATGGGCTTTGCCGCCGTGGAAAACTGGCTGTACTTCGCTGCCAATGCTAACCCGGTCACTGTGGAAGGCCTCGGCCCATGGGCCTTCAACATCCTGTACCGGTCCGTCCTGTGCTCCCTCGCCCACGGGTGCTTCACTGCGGCAACTGGCGGTGCAATCGGGTTCATAAAATCTCGTAAATCCCTTCGCAGCTTTGCTTTCGTGGGATTCCTGATCGGGTTGCCAATCGCCATAATCATGCACGGGACTTTCAATTTCACCGCAATCCTCGACGAGATCATGCAGGTTGTCATCGGCTTCCCTGTGCCCGTCTTTGACCCTGTGCTGACTTTGACGATGACCGGAATATACATAATACTTGGTGTCATCTTACAACTAAGGCTGGGTAAAAGGCTGAAACAACGGCTGGAACCCGGCAGGTGATTCACATGCCAACAAGTAAGAAACAAATGGAAAAGCTAAACAAGGCGAAAAAGGAAAAGGCAGAAGGACTATCTAAGCTGGCCGCAGCAGGCAGCGAATCAGCGAAGAAGAAGCTGAAAAAGATAGAGAAAAAACTGAAATAACCTTTTTCCTTTTCACCCTTTTTTATTCTTTGTAACGGAGGCCTTTCATGCAGGAGACCATTGATAGCAGGTCAATGAAATCGATCAAAGGTACGAAACCCAGCGATGTGCTCCGCGACATACGCGGCCTGAAAAAAGAGATGGGAGCGCCTGACATAGTCCAGGCACCTCTGCCGCCTAAACGACGTGCAATTACGCCGGAAGAGCGCAAGGCACTGGAGTTGAGCCTTCACAAGATGCTCGTCTGGGTAGGCGTGATGACTCCCTTCGAGTTCGAGCTCAAAGGCCAAAAGCTGCCCCTTCACGACATCGTATGGGACCTACTGGCTAAAGAGTGCCTGACGGAACCTGAAAAGGAAGACGTTCAGAAACTCATCTGGAAGCTATCCAGTCATGAGAAGCTCGATGAAGAAATCCTGCAAACTCACGATATCACCGTTGAAGAGGCTCATGAAATCTATAAAGAGGCGGCCGGCCTGCTACGGGCGATCTTGAGTCTAAAAAGCCTGGTATCCGCCAAGGACCGGTGTACGCTACGGCACAGAGTCAACCAGCGCAGGGTGGAAGACGCCCAGAGCTGGCTGGCGTATATAAAACAACTCACGTGAAAAGTATATCTGCACAATATTTATCATCCGCCTGCACTGTAAAGTACATTGACAAGTACAGGCACGATCGGACAATGACACGTTCTTACCCTCACAACGATCCTTCTAAAATACACCCTGTAGCAAGGCTGGCGGTGGATATTCTCCCGGCGCTGATGGTCCTTCTGACCTTGGTTGTTATCCTCTACGGCTACGCCGGCACCTGGCCTCCAGCAGTCAGCATCATCAGCACCAGTATGGAACCCAACATGCACGTAGGCGACGAGGTGCTCATCAAAGGCCTGAGCATGACCGATGTCCATACCGCTTATGACTCCGCCTCCACGCACTACCGGACATTTGGCAACTACGGTGACGTGATCGTGTACCGGCCGATGGGCAAGATGAACGTCACTCCCGTCATCCACCGGGCCATGTACTACGTGGAAGAAGGCCAGCCCATGTGGGCAATAGGCGGGCCTCCCGCACCTCACGCTGGTTATATCACGCTGGGCGATAACAATGGTGCCAGCTACGACCAGTTACCCGGTTCAGGCATCAGTCCCCTGGAGCCGGTGCGGAAAGAGTGGGTTAT
>CAZJRS010000049.1:0-20461 GCA_964548585.1 uncultured Methanocella sp.
TTATTATAGCCAAGCATTACGGGCACTGTCTTTAATCCGCGTTTTGCGTCAGACTCAATGTCTTTAATGTCAAAAAAGACCGTAAGGATTAATATTTTAAGAAATACGAACGTGGTGAATATGATAATGGCAGAGCTATACGAATTATAGGATATTCCATACAACAGCGCTATCGCTGCCCCCCACTCCGAAGCAACTAATATACTTTTAAATGCGGGGATATATCTTGTCAGGGTTTTCAACAAAATTGAATATAAAATGCCTACCGCGCCGATAACCACGAGGAATATGGCCATGTTTAAAAGTTCCGTCTTCATAAAAAATATTACCAATACCACTATTATACCTATACACAAAGCAAGATAGTACGGATAATGCTTTTTCTTCCTGATCAAAAGCTCCGACCGTTCGGGGTTAGTCAACCGATCCTCGTTCAGGCCTGAGAATCGATCATAGCTGTACACGATTAACGTCAGTAAAGATGCTATGGCCAGTACAGGTATGTTTATCGTATCACCATTAATGATCATCATCGTTAAAAGGATACCTGCTGGCCTTATTGCCGTTAAATAGCTATTATAATAAAGCCAGTTGACCGATCCAACTAATAAATCCTTATAAGATAAGCTTGTGTTCATACAGAAATATCTTATCGATCTATGTAAATGCTCTCACTATGACCGATAAAACCGTTACCTCTCGGTTAATAAAGCTGCATACACAAATTACTTAATCAACTATCATTTTTCGATTGCGAACCGCATGATCATGAACCTGGCGCCTTCCGTGTGATCGCCAATATGATAAAATATCTTAAGCTCCACATCTGTCTATAGCATGAAAGCGAATGACCTCGGCGAGATCGGTATCATCAAGAGAATAGCGAAGATACTAGACTCTCCCTACCTGGGTGATGACTGTGCTGTCCTCGACAACGGCGATGATTACCTGGTGGTGACGATCGACATGCTGCACCGGGTGACTGACTTCCCTCGGGAAATGAGTGGGGAGGATATCGGCTGGATGAGTGTGGCGGTGAGCCTGAGTGACGTCGCTGCCATGGGCGCCCGGCCGACCGGTGTGGTCGCAGCACTGGGTATTCCGGGCGATACTGATCTTGAGTTTATCGACGGGATCGCTACGGGGATGCGGAACTGCGCCAGGGCCTACGGTACTGAGATCGTCGGAGGGGACACAGACCAGCACCAGGAGCTGACGATTGTTACGACCGCTTTCGGGCGGGTCAATAAAAACCGGGTTAAGTTACGGTCCGGGGCAAAGCCTGGCGATCTGTTATGTGTCACCGGTTACCTGGGGACGCCTGCAGCAGCATTTAAAGTGCTCATCGAAGGCAGAGCGGCTTCACCTGAGGATCGGAGACTGCTTCTGGACTGCTTCTTCCGGCCCGAGCCCAGGCTGGGCGAAGGGATGATACTGGCGGATTACCCGGGTGTCACCGCCATGATGGATGTGAGTGATGGGCTGGGCAAATCGCTCCACGAGCTGGCAACGGCCAGCAAAGTCGGGTTCCATGTGGATGCCGATGCGCTGCCTGTCCGGGAAGAAGTCCGCAGGATCGCCCGGGACCGGGCAGAACTGCTGGACATGGCCATCTGCTACGGCGGGGAGTTCGAACTCCTATTCACCATTAATCCCGAGACTGTACCGAAAATCACGGGCATTCAGTTTACCGTCATAGGTAAAGTAACTGAGGCAGAGCTGATACTTGACGATCACGGTGTGCGGACAGATATCTCCTGCAAGGGCTATGAGCACCTCAAGAAAAAACATGATCAAGTTCACTGATTATTGATGCTGACGGAGAACTACATCTAAAAATCCAATCGCAATTTTAATACTCAGCGGTTATTTATAAATAACAGATATCCCGACAATTATAATGGTTATGGTATGAGGGGTCGCCTGCTAATTTTTAGTGCGCTGCTGTTTTGTATGCTGTTTTGTGGCTGCGTACAGGATAATCAAAAATCGTTGTCACCTGGCAACTATGTAGCTATCCAACAGGAAAAGTCTGAACTTGGGAGAGTGGTTAATGGTACGGTTCCTTTCCCCGGGCTGGCTCAAATAACCACCCAATTTTATTATAACAAATCGGAGCGTTATCCTCTGGATTACCCACCAATTAATGAAAGTTTCAAAGGTATTTTGGGCACTTATTACAGAAAAGAGAGTGTTGAGCGCTTGACGACATACTTAATCACTTCGGGAATCTACAGTCTCCCGTATGAAACTGAATCAGGCGTTACAATACTCGATATAGATAATAATGGTACACTGGTAATGACATATGATTATCAGCCGTACGTCACATTGACACCGGGGACGACCCATAATGCTCAATATATCCATTTACCTCCGGGGGCGACCTGGGATTCTCCTGTCATATCAACAATAAATGAAACAAGAACAGGAAATTTCACCGGAATTGATTATAATTATACGATAAGTTACTCCACAACCTGGCGTATTACAAACAAGGGTGTATTCAATAAATAAATCATTCAGTCTTTCGATCACAGGTACTACTTTACATTTGGTAATGTATTCTTGTATACCGATCATTAACCGGATTTTTTAGGCGTTATCCATGGAAAATATTCCAAAACTTTTCACTTATCCAGGTATTGATAGTAATGGAATCGCTATGAACACGCTGATCGCATACTATTCACGGACAGGCCACACCGAAAAGGTGGCCAATGACCTGGCTCAGAAGATCGGGGCCAGCCTGGAGCGTATAGAGGGTGAACATGAGCCAACATCGCCCGGGAAATCTCTATCCTCGTTACTGACCATACAGGCCGAGATCAAACCCTGTAAAACCGATCTTTCAGACATCGATTTTCTCATCGTTGCCACCCCTGTCTGGGCCGATGGTCCATCTCCGTATATTGAGCGGTACCTTTCCATGGTGACGAATTGCCGGGGAAAGCCATTTTCAGCGCTGATTGAAACCGCGCAAGGCGGCGGTAAGCGAACGTTATCTCAGATCCGTAAAGCGCTGGAGCGAAAGGGGATGCGATACGTATCTTCGGCGTTCACCTTCGAAGGCGATGTCGATGCCGGCAAATATGATGAAGTGATCCAGCGTTTTGCCGCGACCATCAAGAAAGTCGTGTAAACAACATAAATATGTGTAGACCCTATCTCAGACCATGGATCTCATTGACGTCATCAAGAGCCGCAGGAGCATCAGGCGGTTTAAGGACAAATCTATCCCCAAGGATGTAATCAACGAAATACTCGACTGTGCACATCTGGCACCCACGGCAATCAATATCCAGCCCTGGCTCATCGGCTGTGTCACCGATAAAGTGCTATTGGAAAGGCTGGCGAACATGGCCGACCACGGCCGGTTTATCAAAGATGCGGCAGCGTGTTTTACCGTCTTTTGCGAGAAGGATAAGAAGTATTATCTCGAAGACGGCTGTGCCGCCACGATGAACATTATTACGGCTGCTGCCGCCGGTGGCATAGGCACTTGCTGGGTTGCGGGGGATAAGAAAGAGTATGTCGAAGCCATACGGACGTTGCTTAACGTGCCGGATCAGTATACACTGGTCTCGCTGGTCGCCGCAGGATATGCTGATGAGACGCCGAAACCTGCGAAAAAGAAATTGTCGGATGTCAGCTTCATAGACTCATACTAATAATAACTAGCCTGTTAATCTAC
This sequence comes from uncultured Methanocella sp., assembly GCA_964548585.1. Taxonomy (GTDB): domain Archaea; phylum Halobacteriota; class Methanocellia; order Methanocellales; family Methanocellaceae; genus Methanocella_A. The sequence continues at coordinate 3,695 of CAZJRS010000049.1, forward strand.
TCCGAATCCTCTCTAATAGTGCTAACTATCGATGGTTATTCGGGGCTAATCTCTTACTTTTCGACCTTTCAATAAATAGGACCTCAAGAACAATATTATAGCATATAGTATTACATATTTTTACGTTTGTTTTACAAATTAATATCATATCGCTTTTTACTCAGTGTATTGATTAAAAGATCGCTGGAACTAATGTCTCAAATTCGTTTCAATTTTGGTTAAAACTTAATGTATTTGCCCTATCGACAAATCCTGCCGACTTTCATCTACGTAAAAATCCATATTTAACAATATTCACAATTTTCACATAAAGTATTACAAATCAACAAATTATTAATACTAGCATAAGCAATTATAAATTATGCCATTGCAGGATAAGCAGCTAAAAGATACAATCGCCCATAGCTGGGATGAAGCTTCCCTGGACTATGACAAATGCGAAGGCCACGGCATCAAGAGTCCTGATGAACGTTCAGCCTGGAAACAACTGGCGACCGACTCATTTCCGAAAGGAACGCGCAGCGTCATCGACGTCGGATGCGGTACCGGTGAATTATGCCTCCTGTTCGCCGAGATGGGCTATCAGGTAACCGGGATCGATATTTCGGAAAAAATGCTGGAAAGTGCCCGGGCTAAGGCTAAAGCACGGAACCTGGAGATCGATTACCGGCCCGGTGATGCTGAAAGCCCGCCGTTTCCTGGTGGGTCATTCGATGTGGTCTTCAGCCGCCACCTGCTCTGGACTTTGCCCCACCCGCAAGAAGCGTTGAATGGCTGGTACAAGGTCCTTAAACAAGGCGGCCGAGCTGTCATCGTCGACGGAGTATGGGACGACGGGTCTTTGAACACCCGGATCAAGAGATCTGCTGGCGACTGGGGTACCAGAATTTTCGAGGGTAAGCAACCGCATAAAGGGCACTATTCTACCGAACTACGTGCAGAGCTTCCGAACGCGGGAGGCACCCCCCGGGAGAGGACCACGGATTACCTCTCAAAAGCCGGTTTTAAAAACATCTCGTTCACCGACATAGGGCATATCCGGGAAATCCAGGCAAAGCAGATGTCGCTCTGGGGGAGGCTCAGGCGAAGTCACTACTACTACCTGATTTCCGGTGAAATCTAATGAGGGGAATTGGAATGAAAATTGTCAGAAATATTTTTGGTTTGATCTTGATTACATGTATGATCTGTTCGGTGGTCTTTGCCGCCGGGTGCGCTACGCAGGGTAGTGGTTCTACTGATGCGACTACCTGGACTGGTACGGAGACAAGCGAACCTACTGTTCTAAAGCTAGGCGAGATGTGGGATATTACCTCGATCGATCCAGGGGTGTCCGGAACTGTGATCGGTGAAAAAGCAGCCATCACCGAGACGCTCGTAGCTGCCAACGCAGATTTCACCTTGAAGCCCGGCCTTGCGAAAGCGTGGACACAAGTGGATGACAGGACCTGGATATTCATTCTGCGGGACGACGTAGTTTTCCATGATGGCACCAGGATGACTGCCGACGATGTCAAGGCCTCGCTGGAGCGGACCATCAAGATGGACTCGCGTGTCAAGTCCATGCTGAACGCTGATAAGATTACCGTGCTAAACTCCTCTGCGATTCAGATTACTACAATGGCGGATAACCCCATTGTAGCCGGAGTGCTTCACTACCCGAACTGTGGCATCATCGCCAGATCTTCACTGGATGCCGCCGGAAACATGACAAAGCCGATCGGTACCGGACCCTACAAGTTCGAATCGTATAACCTTCAGACCCATGAGCTGATCGTTGTCAAGCACGAGCAGTGGTGGGGCGGGAAAGTCGGTGTGGACAAGATCATCATCAAAGGTACTCCCGACCCGAATACTCGTGCTCTCATGATTGAGAACGGTGAGCTTGACTTCACTGTGGACGTACCCTACAGCGAGACTGACCGAATCGACAATCTCCCTGGTATCGTGGTGGAAAAATACGCCACACCCAGGGACTACAAGATCGATTGCAATCTCAAGACCGAGGCTCTTTCCGATGTCCGGGTGAGGCAGGCGATCTCCTATGCGATCGACCGTCAGTCGATAGCAGAGAACGTGCTCTACAACGTGGGTCAGCCTGCCGCCGGGCCCTTCAACCCCTCTATGTCCTGGACGAACAAGAGTCTGAAGCCCTATGTGAGAGATGTCTCTAAGGCTAAGCAACTGCTCGAGGCAGCCGGCTGGGTAGATACCAACGGCGACGGAATCCGGGAAAAGAATGGACAACCGCTGACGCTGAGCTTGCTGACCTATCCTGCCAGGCCCGGGCTCCCACCAATGGCTGAGGCAATAGCCGCCGAACTGAAAGACGTCGGCATCAAAGTCACAGTCGAAATTATGGAAAGCGGTGCCATAACCCAGAGGCAGGCCGAGGGCAAGTGGGACCTGTACCTGATTGCGGCAAATGTGGCAATGGTGCCCGATCCGCAGTACGTGTTGACCAACTGGTACACAACGACCGGACCTGACAACAAGGGCGGCTACAGCAACCCCGTAGTCGACAGCAAGATCGCCGAAGCCAGCAAGATCAAGGACCTGAAAGAGAGGTATAAGAAGTTCAATGAGGTCGAGGCGATCGTGAATGAAGAGCAGCCCATGATCATCGTCGCTTACTATGGCTGTGCCATCGTCAAGAAGGATATCGTGAAGGGCTATGTATTCGACCCAACTGCGCACGACTACGCAATTAATGGGGCAATGTACGTAGAGAATTAACCTGGTATGGGGGCGCCAGATAGCTGGCGCCTTTTTTCTCTGTCAAAGGTGCACATATCAATTCTCGGGAGTGACTATTATGTGGAAATATCTGACCAGACGGATCATTTTTACGATCCTGACCCTTTTCGGCGTATGCGCCCTCACGTTCTTCCTCATGAACGTCATACCCGGGAGCACCGCCGAGATGATCCTTAAATACACGTTCATCGGCATCGAAGAAAACCCGACTGATGCACAGATTGCCGAACTGTCGAGCCTCTATCACTTGAACGACCCGATGTACGTACAGTTTTTCCGCTGGCTTGACAAAGGCCTTCTGCACGGGGATATGGGAACTTCTTATGTCTTCCATTTGCCAGTTCTCAAGCTGATCAGCATTCATCTTCCGGCCACGATCCAACTGGCTCTGGCCAGTATGGCCATCGCGATCATCGCGGGCATACCTCTGGGGGTATATGCTGCAGTCCGGGAAAACCGCCTGGCTGACAGCATCTTAAGAATAGTCACGATTCTGGGCGCATCGATGCCAGGGTTCTGGGTTGGCCTGATTCTCATATTGGTCTTCGCAGTCAACTTAAAACTGGTCCCTGTATCCGGCTTCGGCCGGATCGAGAACCTGGTACTCCCTTCGCTAGCACTATCACTGCACTCGATGGCAGCTGTCGTGCGAGTCACCCGGGCAAGTATGCTGGAGACACTCGGTGACGAGTACATCCGGTTTGCGATAGCTAAAGGTATTCCGTCGAGGATTATCATCACCAGGCATGCCCTGAAAAATGCCATGCTGCCGGTGGTAACTGTCATAGGTTTCCAGCTTGGTCACCTGCTTGGCGGTACTATGGTGATCGAGAGTATATTCTCCTGGCCCGGTATCGGGAGTCTGCTCGTGAACTCCATCTCGGCGAGGGACCTTCCTGTCGTGCAGGCCTGCGTACTCACTATCGTGGCAATGTTCCTGCTTGTGAACCTCTCTGTCGACTTAGTCTATACCTACTTGGATCCTCGCATCCGGTACGGGTGATCTCATGGCCTTTTCATATAAGCGTAAAGTACCATACATCACTGTCAACCCGGGCTTTTCTGATATCGCCCGGAGTGTCCTGAAGCGAACGGATATGACCGTCTCACTGGGATTGCTGCTCGTCATTGTGCTTCTGGCCTTGCTGGCCCCCTACATATCGCCTTATGATCCCAGCGCGATCGAGATGTCAGAAAAAAATCTGGGACCGACCGCCAGCCACTGGCTCGGCACAGACTACCTGGGCAGGGACATGCTCAGCCGGATACTCTTCGGAGCTCAGACATCGTTGCTGATCGCCTCATGCGTGGTGGGCATATCGCTCGTCACGGGGGTAATCATCGGCTGCGTTGCCGGCTATTACGGGGGAATTGTTGACGAATTGCTCTCTCGTTTGATTGACATCTTTCTCTCTTTCCCGGGGATGATCTTCGCGCTGGCGATGCTGGGCGCTTTCGGACCCGGAGTACTGAACATGGTGATATCCCTCGCTATGATACAGTGGTCTACCTATGCAAGGCTGACCAGAGGGCAGGTTTTGTCAGTCAGGAAAAAAGAGTATGTCCAGTCTGCGGTACTTATAGGAGCGAGTGATGCCCGCGTCCTCGGTAAGCATATTATCCCTAACTCCATTGCGCCCATCCTTGCGCTGGCTACCATCGATCTGGGTCATGTAATTCTCTCGATTGCAGCCTTGAGCTTCCTCGGCATTGGGCTACCTGCCGACATTCCAGAATGGGGGGCAATCATGAGCTCAGGAAAGGAATTTATGAGGACAGCACCGTATATCACCATTTTCCCTGGGATAGCCATTACTATCGTTGTGGTCCTTTTCAGCGTACTTGGTGATGGTATGCGCAGCATTCTAGATCCTCGCGGAGGTGAAACCTTATGAGTGTCTTAAGCGTGAAAAACATGCACGTCACTTTTCCCTCACCTGCTGGCGACGTATATGCTGTCCGTAACGTGTCTTTTGACGTACGTGAAGGTGAAACTCTTGGGATTATTGGGGAAAGTGGTTCTGGGAAATCTGTGATAGGGCTTGGTATACTGCGCCTTCTTCCCGGAACTGCAGCAGTAACCGGTCAGGTGATCTTCGATGGAACTGACTTGCTGTCAATCCCTGCGGCAGCGATGAGCAAAGTACGGGGACGGCGAATCTCTCTAATGCCTCAGAACCCGGCCTTAGCCCTGAACCCTGTGCTAAAGAACGGCCTGCAGATCTCCGAGGTTTACGACCTGCTTGGCATCTCGAAAATCGAGTGGCAAAGCAGGGCCACAGGTATGTTAAAACGACTGTTGCTCGACGATCCACTCCGGGTTATCGGGCAATACCCTCACCAGCTATCCGGCGGCATGAGGCAGCGGTTGATCGCGGCCATCTCCCTGTCATATAATCCGGAGCTGTTGATTGCCGACGAGCCGACCAAAGGCCTGGATCCCGATTCCCGACGAAGTACTATAGAGCTCTTCAAGGGAATCCGAAAGGATTACGGGCGGGTGATGATCATCATCACCCACGATCTCGATCTGGCCAGGGAGATCTGCGACCGAGTAGCTGTCATGTATTCGGGTGAAATCGTCGAAATAGATACGGCGAAAAAGGTACTGGAGGCTCCATCGCACCCCTACTCTAAAGGCCTTGTCGCTGCCCTGCCCCGGAACGGCCTGGTGCCTCTTGAAGGGCAGAGCCCGAGTCGAACTATCCTGCCGGCAGGCTGCTCGTTCAATGATCGTTGCAAGTTCAAGGCGAATAATTGTAGGAACATGGCACCAGAGTTTGCCATTCATGAGGGGGGACTCGTCCGATGCCACCAGTTCTCCTGAGCGTCTCCGGACTGAACAAGGCGTACGACCGTCTGAAAGTACTTACAGACGTCAGTTTCGAGGTCGAAGAGGGTGAGACAATGGGCCTTTATGGCCGAAGCGGCTCTGGCAAGTCTACCATCGGCCGGTGCATAACCTTGCTGGAGCGTCCTTCCCGAGGCGAAATACTCTTCCGGGGGCGGAATATTCTCCAGATGAACTCGCGGGAATTTTCCGGGATACGTTCAAAGATCCAGATGATCTTCCAGCACCCCGAAACTTCGCTGAACCCACGGATGACTGCCTATCAGAGTATAACCGAGCCTCTGCTGGTACAAAAACACCTCCATAAGGAAAGTATCCCGGACGAGGTTCAGCGGCTGATCGGGCTGGTAGGCTTGAGGGAGGAACACCTTAGCCGCTATCCTGGCCAGCTAAGCGGCGGCGAGATCCAGCGTATTGTTCTGGCCAGGATACTATCCCTGAAGCCGGATTTCATTGTCGCGGACGAGCCGACGTCGATGCTGGACGTATCTGTCCAGGCCCAGATCCTGAGGCTGATGCAAAAGATCCATGATGAGACAGGCGTTTCGTACTTGCTGATCTCGCATGACATGGAGGTGTTGCGGGCTGTCTGTGACCGGATCACCCACATCGAGGGCGGCAGGATCACTTCGGTGGAACAGGTTTGATATGTATTGTAAACGGTCAGGGGTAAATGGGTGCTCTGTAGTGAAGGCAGACGACGCATCCTCAAAGCGGGCACATTGTGTCGGATAGAAGCTGGCATACCCGCAGGCTATGAGGTGCCTTTTGACAACGCCGCGCTGATCCTCGTGTTCAGGGCATCAGGTAACGCCAGCGATGAAGAACAGCTGGTCGACTATTATACTGATCTGGCTCTTCGGGCGAAAAAGATGCAGGGCGCCGGAACTGTTTTAAGGATCAGCAGACTTTCCGAAGGGCATCCTGCGAGGATATTTGCCAGCGGGCTGGATCGGATCAGCCTGTATGAGCAATATGGTAAGAATTAGGCTGTTTCGGTCTATCATTTTCAACTGTTGAATGAACGTTCCTATCCAGGTGTCTGTTATACTTCGAAAAATACCATTACCGCGCAGGGTTTCCTATTTAGAGGTAGTTTTATTTGAGGTGTGATAAGAGGAGGGTTGATAAAAAGTCCTTCCCCTGCGCGATAACCACTTACTGGTGTTACGATTATATACAATAGTATTACTTATTGATAAATCTTCCTATATTAGTGATACGAAAAATAGTCTATAATGTTCCGGGCACTTCCCACTGAAGAGCCCATGCGATGGACGGGCTGTCATCGATAAAAGTTCCGTTCTTCGATCGAGCCATAATGTATTTCCTGATCTGATTTTCGATGGCTGGACTTATGTCTGTAAGGCAAGAGAAATATGCAACAAATTCTCTGACCACTTCCTCCGATCCTGCATATCCATCCGGTTCACGTTTGAAATATTGCAAGCTTGGCTCTCTTCCCAGCGAGCGTAAAAACTGGTACGGATAGTTTATATCATAAGCTCCAGTGTGGTATCCTCGTCCGAAAACAAGCTGCCACAACTCTCCCAGGAGTCTGAACTGGCTTTTGTCGCCCGCTACATAGCAGCAGGCTCTTCGGGAAAGCCGCTCCATTCTTAGCATCGAGCCTGGATCGCTTACTGCCGGGCAAAACGCAGATAATACAAGGTCGTATTTCTCCTCTGGCTGATATTCTTCCCACAAGCCATGGACTGCATTAATGTTAAGAATGCCTGCTGAGGCCGCGATCGATGTTAGTCCCTTGATCATCGCCGGGGACCTATCTATGCAAGTTACTTTTCGAGCTATCGTCGCAATGGGTAATGAATATGTGCCATGACCACAGCCGATGTCCAGGACTGTATCTCCCTCCCGAACGATCCTGTCTTTGGAGAAATACCTAAAGATGTCATCGCCCTCCAGGTCTGGCTCACGGCGATAGTAACCGGACATATAGTTCCAGTATTCATCCCATCTGGCTTTCCTCGTCGCTTCCGATCGAATCGGCGAGATCTGTAGGGCTTCTTCCCACGCTTGTTCATACATTATGGGTACCTGCCGCCAAAGTAGATTCTATCTATTCAATAGTTATGATGATATGTTATATACGTTTTTCTTATTTTTTATTAACATTTTATATATTTGTAACACTCTACAAGATGTAAAACGGCCTATTCCAAAACTGAATTATCAATTTATGTTCTTGTATCCGGCCTGTTAAGATAGAGATGAAACTCACAGTAACGTTATACTTCCAAATATTTAGCAGTATTATTACAAATATAGAAAATTATATGAACAAGTAATACATTTATAACAAATTGTAATACTAAGGCTTGCAGCCTGAAAGTTAATGGTTTGAAAATTTCCTCCTCCTATCATGGGATACGTTCACTCCAAACGCAATTTAAAACCGCCTCAGACAAGCTGCATGGTCCTGGTATTATGTTTGACCAACTCAAGAATAGACCAACTCAAAAACAGACCCACTAAGTCACCGGTACCTGGTTTTAATCCTGGTACCGGTGAACTCAAGTTTTAATACCACAAAACTTTTACCTTTAACCGGTAGAATTTTTTTTTGAATTTTTAAATATTCATATTCAGTATTACGTATTATAAAATTATTAATACTATAGCAAGCAATTACCGTCTTTGTGGCAGAGTTTTATGGATGTGGTATCGACTCTAAACCTTACCCGATATTTCAAGGAGCTATGTGCAGTAGATCACGTCAACCTTGACGTAGGCAACGAAATCTTCGGCCTTCTCGGACCAAACGGTGCAGGGAAAAGCACTATCGTAAAAATGCTGACGACGCTGCTGAAGCCGAGCAAAGGGGAAGCCTTTGTCTGCGGCCACAGTGTCGAGAAAGAGCCTGTTAAAGTTCGAGAGTCCCTCAGCTACGTGCCTCAGGAAATGGCCTTGGATATCAAGCTAACCGGCCGTGAAAATGTCCTGCTGTACGCGGAGCTGTACCACGTTCCCAACCGTAGGGATAAAGTCGACGAAGTCATTGGCCTGATGGATCTCAGCGACCGGGCAAACGATCTGGTAAGGAGCTACTCGGGCGGGATGAGGCGGCGACTAGAGCTGGCCCAGGCGCTGGTGCACGAGCCGAAAGTGCTGTTTCTGGATGAACCGACCCTTGGTCTGGATGTAGCCGCCCGAAAAAAGATCTGGGAACATGTCTATTTGCTCAAGAAAAAGGGCATGACGATCTTTATGACTACTCATTATATGGACGAGGCTGATCGTTATTGTGATCGTGTAGCTTTCATCGATCGGGGCCGGATCGATGTCTGCAACACCCCTGAGAACCTCAAAAATGACATTGGCAAAAACGTGGTCATAGCTTCGGTATTCGGTAAGTTTAAAAAGTTCGAGATGGATGGAATTCGTCTGCTTGGCGTCAACGATCATGAATTAACCTTCATGACCCAAGATGGTCAGAATTCTATGCTGGCGATCTCCGAGGAGCTGAAACGACAGGGGTTGGAGATACACACGCTAACCGCCAGGGAATCTACCCTTGACGACGTCTTTCTGGAAAAAGTCAAAGCGCAGGAAGATCAGTCGAGCTTCGACGCCAAGAAATACCGGCTGATGTTGAGGCGAAGATAATGCTTAACGACGTTTATTACTATTTTAAGAGAGACCTCATAAAGTGGCTAAGGAGCCGGGTATCAATCCTCACTTCCCTCGTGATGCCTGCGGTCTGGCTGGTTTTCGTCGGACTGGCTCTTCCTATCCGGTTTACAGATAACTATATCGGTTTCATCACCCCCGGCATCCTGGTCATGACCATGCTGTTCAGTTCCCTGCAGGGCGGGTCTCTGGTGATCTTCGATAAGATCCTCGGCTTCATGAGCAAGTTCCTCGCGCTCCCTTCTTCCCGGGAGAGCATACTTTTCGGCAAGATCACCTTCATCACTTTCCGGGGACTTCTACAGTCGACAGTCATCCTGATCATGGCTGTACTTCTAGGAGTACACATGCCCGGCCCGGTCCAGCTGTTATATGTTTACCTCGTGCTGACACTCTTCGGTGTCTTATTCTCGGGCATTGCCAGCACTATTGCTTTAATCGTGGACGACCACGATGGGTATGCCGCCGTCAATAGCTTCGTGAGCATGCCTCTATTCTTTGCGAGTAGTGCCTTAATGCCATATGACTCCATGCCGTCCTGGCTCCGCGTCATTGCCTCGCTGAACCCTGTGAGCTACGCCATTGACACCGTCCGATCGGTGTTTACCGGCACGATATTATATACAGGAACGATTGTGATCGCTGTTATGGGTATAATAGTTCTGGGGGTCTGTGTTTACCTCTTCCGGAAGGCGACGATTTAATCTAATCGAGGCTGTTAAAGCTGATCTTACCGGCAGTATCCTTTTTCGACTAATGCAGTAAGTAGACAACCATGGGTATTGGCACTCTGTATCCCAAAAAGATGAAAAAAAAAGAAAAAATTTAGTTATCGTTTTCACGCTTTGCCAGTAGCTTTCCTATCAGGTAGAGCAGTCCGCCGCAAAGCGCAACTCCGACAATGGCTGAGAGAATATAACCGACTGACATGCCCGCAAAGGTTTCACCGAGGAACGGCAGGCCATAGTCTGGCAAAGGTGCATTCCACGCGACGGATACGCTCTCGAGGCCCGCTGGTACGTATCCCAGGTTTTCCTCCAGGTAGTCATTACCCCATTCGCCGAATGTTTCACCAGTCGAGATCAGCCCGATCGGCGTCAGGATCACCAGTACTGCCAGGGCTATGAGCAAGTTTCTAATCAATTTGTCCATATCATTCACCTCACGCTGATGCAGCCATTTTTGCTTTCTTCTTCAGGCCCGATTTGTCCATTAGCAGAACCGGGTCTGCCCGCTGTAGATAGGCAAATATGATCGCTGATATCGCTCCTTCGAGGATGCCGAAGAATAGTAAGTGTTCACTTAGCATCGCAGGCATGGTAACTTCCAGACCATAGGGCATGTAGAGGGGCCGGCCATCTGCATCGTGGTGCAGGTAGGGCTGGATGCCGAACTCAAACCCGGCAAAGCCCGAAGCAGCCACTAAACCAATATAACAGGCTACTGCGACGGCTGCCAGTCTTCTAACCGATTTGATATCCGATTTGCCACTGATTAAGCGGTACCCATAATAAGCGACAAAAGGCATCACTACGGCCATATTGAAGCAGTTTGCTCCGATCGCCGTCAGGCCGCCGTCACCGAACAGGAATGCCTGAATGATTAGTGCGACCGAGATCGACACGACAGCTGCCCAGGGTCCCAGGATGATTGCGACGATGCCAGCACCTACGGCATGGCCGCTGCTTCCTCCCAGGATGGGTACGTTGAACATCATGATAACGAACGCGAAGGCAGCCGAAAGCGCCAGCAGAGGAACCTGTTTGGATTTCAGCTCACGGTTAAGCCTGTAGCCGGCGTACGCCCAGATCGGTAACATAATAATAAATAATACAATGTAAGTATAAGGTCCTAAATAACCCTCTGGTATATGCATAAATTCACCACCAGATAATTGCTCCTTTTGTTATAAGAATTTAACTACTCGTAACACTAACATCTACGAATTTTAATTATATTTATACATAGAATATTTGTTACAGATCCGGTCTTGTGGAAAAATGACTATATGTAATAGCCATCTATAGATGACCTGTATGCGATCTTTTCATTTGACGTAAAATTAATTCTAAAAAATCCAAAATACCATTATGCACAAATTACTCTTAAAAATTTTCGGAAAAGTAACACGTTTTTACTATATAATCAACAATAATTTCTATTATTTCACTTTATTTTCAGCTTCAAGGTAGCCTTTTTCTATGGATTGCTCTATTAGATTCCGGATATATCTCCAGAGTTCTTCAGAGCCTTCTTGTATTCGACTATTAATCTGGAATACTTTATCACTACTTACTCCATGTTCCCGCCATGATTTACCCTGAGTATAATAGTTATGTAACAGCGGTTGCACGCGATCGAGGGCTGCAGCAAAACGAGCCTCGGGTGTCCTGCGTGCCTCGAACTCCTCCCACAGGGCGCGATACTCGGCCTTCTGGTCCGGCGGTAGTATGCCAAACAACCTTTCTGCTGCATTCCGTTCACTTTCCTCGTGGTGGGCGATGCTTTCCCGGTCGTATATGAACACATCACCTGCGTCAATCTCTACGATATCGTGAATCAGCGCCATTTTCACCACTTTTAAAACATCCATCGGCTCATTGGCATATTCTGCCAGCACCATAGCTAGCAAGGCAAAGTGCCATGAATGCTCTGCGCTATTTTCTTTGCGTGAAGAGTCCATCAGGTATGTTTGGCGATAAACCTGCTTCAGCCGGTCTATCTCTACGATAAATGCTATTTGCCTGTCTAAACGATCATCGGCCATCATAGACACCGCTAGGTACATTCTTTGTGATCGTGAGCATGTTCGTTCTCGTGGGTATGCACGTGCTGGTGCACGATCGCTCCGTGCCTGTGCATATGCTTATGGATCAGGTTCGTCGAGAGCAACAGGTCTAAATCGTTGACTACTTTATGGCTCCAGCCATCCACTTTGATCGTGTGGTCTTCGCCCATGACAATTGCCCTGCTGCTAATGTGTTCGATGGCATCCAGGTCGTGGGTAGCTGTCACGATGGTCTTGCCGGCGTGTCCTAGCTCGTGCAGGAACTCGATCAGCCAGAGCTGAGTTCTGGGGTCCAGGCCTGCGGTCGGCTCATCCAGTAACAGGACTTCAGGATTAGTCGCAAGTACCGAGGCTATGCAGACCTTCTTTTTTTCTCCGCCGCTCAAGGTGTGGGGCGCCCGTTCGCGCAGCTTTTCGATGCCGATCATACCTATCACATCATCGACCCGCTGTTTGACCTCGGCGGGGGGTATCTCTAGCTGCAGCGGCCCAAACGCGATCTCGTCATATACTGTAGACGAGAACATCTGGACGTCTGAGTTCTGGAAGACGAAACCGACCTTTTTACGGAAATATCGGTTGAACTCGTTCTCCTGTAAGGTATCGAACGCATCTTCGGTCACCTGTTTACCGAAGGCATAAAATTCGCCGGACGTCGGGTAAATCAGTGCGTTGAGAATGGATAGTAACGTGGATTTTCCGCAACCGTTCGCTCCCATAATCGCAATCTGTTCTCCTCTACCGATCTTCAGATTAACCTGCGATAGCGCCTCAAAGCGATCTAAGTATGAGTATGACAAATTTCGTAATTCAAATACCGTTTCCACGACAACACCTAAACCTTGATGATATTTTGCGATACCAGTGTCAGCAGAATGCTGAACAGTACCGTTACGGTCAGCGCGCAATAGTCCCTTGGTCGCATTTTAAAATTGTGCATGATGCGGACTTCGCCGGTAAAGCCCCGGGACATCATGGCCTTGTGGACCTTATCGCTCATGTCCAGCGACTTCACCATTGTAAAACCGATCCGCCCTCCTACCCATTTCCACTCCTCGGTCATACTAAGGCTTTTTATCGATCGGCTTTTCTTGGCGATGTACAGATCTCGAACCACGTCCATGTACAGGAAAATATACCTGTAGCACATATCCATGACAAGCACGTATACCTTAGGTACTCCGATCGACCTGAACGACTTAAACAGTGTATCCTGCCGGGTGGTCAGGAAGAGTAATACAACTGCAGAGACGCTTGTCGCCACTCTCAGGGTAAATACCGCGGCCATATGTAAACCTTCACTGGTGATGCCTATCGTTTCCGGCAGAGCCAGTGGCCCCAGGTGGGCATTCGGGCCTATGGTTAAGAGATTGATCACGACTGTGCCCGGAAAGAACACGTTAAAGATAACCGGTAGTGCGATAACGCCGGTAAAGATCGGTATGAACAGCCATACCCGTTTGATAAAATATAGCAGTCCAATACGACTCAGGACTGCAAAAGCCAGGATCAGACAATACACGATTGCCAGTATCCGCAAGTCCCCTGTTATACTGACCGCGATCACCAGCGCCAGGATCGACACCAGCTTGGCTCTCGGGTCAAGGCTTTGAAGCAGACCTCGCCGCTTTACGTAGCTTTCGGATTCCAGCGAGTCCCGAAAAAAGGACAGGACGCCATCGATCGACTTGCGAACGAAGTTTTTGCGGCGGGATGATACCGCAGGGAAGTTGCATGGTGTAACCTCAACATCCTTCATCCAATCCGGAATCGCCATTGAAACACCTTATCGTTATAGTTCTGTGTTCGGAGATACAGTCGTCAGCTTCACATGCTTGACGCCTTTGAGCGACATCATTTTTTCCGCTACTTCTTTGACCTGCTTGGCATCGCCGTTAAGCATAATGATCTCAAGGCAGTTATCGTGGTCGAGGTGTATGTGGACAGAAGATTTAATCATACTCATATAATCATGCTGGATGTCGGTCAGGTTGTTGACAAGGCCGCGCTGATCGTGGTCGTAGATCAGCGTGATGATGCCGATGCGATCTCCTTCGACCTCGTTCATCCATTCGTAGTGCATGATATAGTTCCTGATGGCGTCACGGATACCTTCTGACCTGGATGAATAACCCCTCTTCTCGATGATCTGGTCAAACCGGCCCAACAGATTGTCCGGGAGTGACACTCCAATTCGCATTAACTCCTGATCCATAATAATACCTGTGTGATTTGTAATATTTTTTAGCTTCTCTTTATTACTTTTGATGTTAAATAGCTTTTTATAAAGGTTAAAAATCATACGCAGATATGCTGATCAGGATCATTCTGAGAGGCGCAGCTTTAGATATTTGCCTATCTGAGTCGCTACTGTATAAAAAACCGGTTACCGCATAGTATTTATCATTAATATGGTTATTATACTCTGATCGGCATGTTTATCACCCGGGTCAAGGCCGAAGGTCTGGCCATCAACTCTTACGTCATCGGCTCAGGCGAAGAAGCCATAGTCATCGATCCGATGCGGGATACTGATCAATACCTGGAAACTGCCGCCAGCCACTGCGTGCGGATCAAGTACATTCTTGAGACTCACCGGCACGAAGATTTTGCCCTGGGCTCTACAGAACTCCGGTCGCTGACCGGGGCAAGGATTTGCCGTGGCGGTAAAACCGGAGTCACGTACGGCGATGTCATGCTAAAAGACGGCGGAGAACTCTGGTGTGGCAACGCGCTGATCCGCGCCATCGAGACGCCCGGCCACACGGCTGACAGCCTCACCTTTGCCCTTTATGAAGCCGGACGACCCGGAATTGCCCTTGCAGCTTTCTGTGGCGATGTCCTCTTCCCGGGCAGCTGCGGCAGGATCGACTTCTGCGGCGAGTCCGGGAAAGCCGAGTGCGCTGCCACTCTCTACAGATCTATCCACGACAGGCTGCTGCCCCTCGGAGATCAGGCGATTCTGTACCCCGCCCATGGTTCAGGTTCCGTTTGCGGCACGGGAATCAGCGATCGGGACGAGACCACCCTCGGCTTCGAGCGGCTGACCAATCACTGGCTCAAGCTTGATCTGGACCAGTTTGTCCAGGCGAAAACCTCTGAAAAGATGGAATACGCCCCGTATTTCCGCCAAATGGAGCACTGGAACACCCGGGGACCTCCCCCGGTTCTCCGGCGCAGGCTTCCCGAGCCGCTTGACCCGGCAAGCCTCAAACGTTCGATACCGCGAGAGGGTGCCGTACTGGTAGATACCAGGCTACCCCAGGCTTATGCAGGCGGCCACATCCCCGGTTCCTATAATATCTGGCTACGGGGCATGACACTCTATCCGGGTTGGCTCTTCGATACGAGCAATAAAATATACATTATCCCCGAGCGGCCTGAAGATGTATCCACCATAGACACGTATCTGCGGCGGATCGGCTTCGAAGGGGTCACCGGTTACCTCTGCGGCGGCTTCGAAGCCTGGCAAAACCTGGCCGGACCTGTCGAGCACAGCGGCATTATCAATATCGACGAACTGAAAGTCTGTCTCGAGAAGGGTACTATCCACCTTGTAGACGTTCGCGAGCCCTCGGAGTGGGACTCCGGGACCATACAAGGGGCAGATCTGCGCTTCCTTGGACGGCTAAAAGATGATCTACCCCAGATACCAATGGATTCACCAGTTGCGGTCATCTGCGATACCGGTCGCAGGGCCGGAGTAGGCGCTAGTATCCTCCTGAAGGCAGGCTTCTCTGATGTTTACCTCGTGAGCGGTGGGATGGAGGCGTGGATAAATAAGGGCTATTTGGTTGACAGGCCTGAATAATCTGGTCATTTATGTTGCTTATATGCATGGGGAGGAAAACGAACGTTGCGCTGTGCCAGTGACACTCCGATATCCAGTATTCCCGTGCTTCCTTCCAAAGTCCTTTTATCTATAAAAGGGGAGAAAACGCCAAACCGCCATTGGAAAAGCTGGGATTCCAAAAACGCCAAACTGCCAAAACGCCAAACCGCCAATACTTTAAAATGTTAATGGGCAGAGGGCGTCCCCTCTCTATTGGATAATTCTGTCATTCTGCTCTGACGCGCTGGGGTAGGCTTCTGGTTATCCGGGAAAATGGTTGGGGGATTATAATATGAAAAATTGGTCATTGTGCCTCTATCTTGTTAAGTACTCGTTTTATTTCAACGACAGTCGTGTTAAAGTTTATCAGTATACCAAGACGGCACCTGCAGATTTTTAGGTATGTGTTGAGTTGAGCTTTATGGAGTTTGGATAACTCTTCAACTGTTTTAAGTTCGACAACGATCTTATCTTCAACCACAATATCAATTACGTAATGTCCGTCCAATCGTCTGCCGTTATAAAAGACGGGGAATTGGACCTCTTTATCTACTTTTAAGCCTCTATCCTCCAATTCGATGACCATGCTATCCCTATAGAAACGTTCAAGTACTCCGGGGCCGAGGTTTTTATGTACCTGGTAGGCTGATCCTACTATTTGTTCGGCAAGCTTATCAAGTTCTTCTGACGGTTCTTCAAATCCTGGTTTTTCTGCACATTCAGACATAATTACACATTTTCAAATATAAGTCTGAGTTGTGATATAACTAACCATAGTGACATGAAAATAATCATATATCCTCACACCAATAATCTATTAGGAATTGGCGGTTTGGCGTTTTGGCCTTTTGGCGTTTTTGAAGCCTAAGTCTAGTTGGCGGTTTGGCG
>CAZJRS010000049.1:20561-23950 GCA_964548585.1 uncultured Methanocella sp.
TGGCGTTTTGGCCTTTTGGCGTTTTTGAAGCCTAAGTCTAGTTGGCGGTTTGGCGTTTTGGCCTTTTGGCGTTTTTGAAGCCTAAGTCTAGTTGGCGGTTTGGCGGTTTCAATTTTTTTAATTTATCCCGGAGCAAACACTATTGGACTATTCACGGGGATACTTGATATCACAGATTACAGTGGACTCCACAGATGTATACCGATTTCACTGCTAGAGTCGATTCCATAGATTTTTTTAATTGACTAATTTGTTCGTTCCCTCTTATCATTAATATCTGTGTAATCGACTGCATCCGTGAAATTCGAAAAAATTTGTTGAATCCAATATCATCTATGGAATCTGTGTGGCATTTGTACAGCGTAGCGTTCGTATCAAAACTGGAAATTGCTTTTTATCGATCTCCAATATCTCGAAACTTATATATCTTTTTGATACATCATTACGATATATCAAAAAGATACATATGATGGGGAATCCCAATGCCAACCGCCTTGATCCATTATTTCTCCGGAACCGGCAACTCCTATCATGCGGCAACTCTGGTAGAACGCCGGCTAAAAGATGCCGGGTATGCCGTGCAATGGCAGCAAATCAGCCGGGGGACTGTACCTCCATCCGGAAGCTATGACCTGCACCTGTTCACTTTTCCCGTTTATGCCTGCGATATGCCTGACATCGTGGCCCGATACTTATGGAGACTTCCCGGTGGTAAGGGCAGTAAGGCTGCAATTCTATCCATTAACGGCTCACTTCACGCTACCACGAGGGTGCCCGGTGCTCAGGGGGACCCGGGATGGTCATTCGATCATGCAGGTTTGATCCTGCGATTGAAGGGCTATAAGGTGGTTCTCGCCGATGCAGCGCCTTATCCTCACAATGTTACCATCGGACTACCGATCCCCAAAGAGGCGGAACAAGCTCATATCCGGGATCTGGCAGACCGGCGGGTAGATGGGCTGGCAGAAAAGCTTGCCCGAGGTGAACGGAGCGTCCGTCACAACCTGCTGCTCGCTATCCTGTACGTGCCCTTCGGTCTTGCGTACGGCCTTGTAGGCCGCCATTTCTTCGGCAAGCTGTACGTGGCAGACGGGAAGTGTAACGGGTGCGGGACCTGCGTAAAGAGCTGCCCTGCCGGTACGGTCCGACTGACTGCCGGACGGCCTGGCTGGGACTGGAGCTGTCAGGGTTGCATGAGATGCATTAATGTTTGCCCTCGACATGCCATCAATACGTCTATACCCCGGCTGGTTCTGCTTATCGGATTGCTGATGGTACCTGCAGACTGGATATTCAGTGCAATTTCTCAGTCGGGTATAGTATTTCCCGCAGGGACCACTGGTACTATCCTTAGCTGGACAGCCGCACTACTGGCGTATATCGCTTTACTCTACGGGGCCGATAAAGTACTCTTCCTGCTGGAAAGGGTCCCCCTCGTCCGAAGAGTGATGGCGGTCAACGTCAACTGGTGGTTCAGGAGATACCTGGACGCTGGGTTCCGCAAGAAATTATTCAGATCAATAAAAGAGCAAGAGCTGATGGGGGGAAATCCATGACCTGGGTATACTGGGTATATCTTCTCGTAGCTATCGCCTTCGAGGTGATGGGAACTACCAGCATGAAGCTCTCGGAAGGCTTCTCGAAGCTCGTGCCCTCGGCTGCAGTAGTAGTCTTTTACCTGCTTAGCCTGGGTATGCTGACCCTGACTCTGAAAAAGCTGGACATGAGTATCGCATACGCGATCTGGGCTGGCGTAGGCACGGCGCTGATCGCAGGCATCGGCGTATTTTACTTCAAGGAGCCGATGACTGCTCTGAAGCTGGGCTCAATTTCGCTGATTATCGCCGGGGTAGTCGGACTGAACCTGACTGGTGGAGCCCATTAAGCAAGGGGGAAGAACGTGCCAAAGATCAATTACGCTAGATACATAGTACTGGGAATGCTCAGCTGCGGCCCTATGACCGGCTACGAGATGAAACGCTGGGTCAAAGAAGCGTTAAGCTATATGTGGGACATCAGCTACGGGCAGATTTACCCCACTCTGGCTCTGTTAGAGCGCAGTGGACTGGCAACTATGAACGAGGAAACATCTGGAGGGGGAAGGACTCGTAAAGTGTACCAGATCACTGACAAGGGCTTAGAAGAACTCCGGTCGTGGTTGCGAGGCCCTGAGACCAAGGAATACGAACTTCTGTTGAAAATGTGTTTCGGTGACCAGATGCCGCAGGATGAATTAATCGCAAAACTGGCGGCATACCGGCAGAAGCGGGAAGAAGAAATCGTGCTTATGAAGCACTGGGCCAAGGACCTTGAAAACGGCCCCGTTTTCGGGCCGAGCACACCGTATTATCACATGATCACCAGGCTTGGCCTCTCATACTTCACAAATGAAGTCGAGTGGTGCAGGGAGTCGATCGATATGCTTGAGAAGCTGAAAGACCGTACTGATTAATACCTCTCTCGTATGGCCACAAACCAGTCAATACTTTTTACCCGCTTATTTACACTGTTTTTACTTACAATTGCCCCCGGGTATTTAGACTTTCCAGAATTGGTATAATGAATTGCTATTTTACAAATGCTCTTTTAATAGCGAATGTTTATCTGTAATACGCATATATTTGGCATCCTAGCGACGATAGGTATCCGTCGCTAATACCAGCATATAATACCGGCACCTGGCAGTGCCTGTACAGAACATTGTCCCCGGCGATCGGTCGGGGACCTTGCTTGTTTTTGGCTTAAAATGGCAAATTATTTCCTGATTTCCAGAAAAGTTTTATAGCATCCCGAAAATCCCCTTTTAACGCAAATTTAATGGGGTATTTGTTAAATGGGTAATGGAAATATCAGCATGTTTCACGTGGTTGCCACGATTCTCGTAATGTTGAGCATCAGTCTCGCAATGAACGGCTTCTTCAGCGCGGATCAAGTGGAAGGCGCCCGACAAACGCTCAGTTCCGCTCTCTCCGGCTTGTTCGTGCCGGGCGTACACGCCCAGGGGACGCTGTTCGATACCTACAGCTATGCACACAGCCAGTACATGGGCTTACGTTTCTAGATTCATTGGTGTAAGCCTTGTATGGGTTTATGGTGTGTAGCACAAAAACACAAAAACTTTTTTTAGAGGGACACTAAAACTCGAAGGCTCTAAGTATCACGGCTAAACCACTAACCGGACGAAAACACAATTAAAATTAACTAAAAACACTAACTGCACGGCTATTAAAACACAAAGAAGTTCCGCCAGGTGACACGAACGACACCAAATTAAAACACAGGTAGTGATAGTGCCTGTGTCCTTAGGAAAATTTAGGTGAATCTAATCGGCTCGACGATCTCCGAAAGCCTAAATGCCCCTGATGCTATCCGCTTTTTCAGATCCGCGG
>CAZJRS010000049.1:24050-25301 GCA_964548585.1 uncultured Methanocella sp.
ACGATCTCCGAAAGCCTAAATGCCCCTGATGCTATCCGCTTTTTCAGATCCGCGGAAATCTTCATCGCCCCGAGCCTGTCGGAATGTCTCTCGGTCACGGGTATCTTCATACCATTGAAGTCTACGCTGCCCATTTCCGCCGAGACCGCCGGGCATAGGCCGATGCATACTCCGCAGTTGAAGCACTTGGACCGGTCGATGTGTTTCTCTTTCCCACTCAAGGCACCTGTGGGGCACAGACCTTCGCCTTTACACGGTTCGCAAGTTTTACACAGGTCTTTGTCGAACCTGACCGCCAGGTCGCAGCCCTTCCAGACGTCGGCATACGTGATCCTGCCCAGCTCGATCCGGCCCCGGACATCGACTACTGGCAGGGGTATTTCTTTGTCAGTCTTCAGGATGCCCTGGAGGACGTTTTCGTTCAGCACCGGGATGGGCACTGCCCACGAAGCGATCACTTCAGGACCTTCTGACGTCACGAAGCCGCCCATGTACTCCTTGTGCATCTGCTTCATGTCAGCTATGGCAGAGAAGTTGGGCTTTTCCGCTGTGCTTCGAGTGCCACGTCCGGTGATCATGCCGGGTGCCCCGTTGATCACGACTCTCGTCCCGGCGCCTAAAACGTTAAGGCCGGGGTCTTTCTCGATTGGGTTGAGCTCGCCGCAGCCGCAGAACTTTAGTTCCTTGTAGGGGCCCAGGAACGGTCCTACTGAGAATATGGAATTTTCCAGGGTTTCGGGTTCCGGGTTCACGTAAGCGAGGTAATTTTTGAAGGCATGGCGGGTGGCAATTAGCTGTGCGTGATCAATATCGCTGAGCGTGACTGCCGTGTTGATCCATTCCCCCGCCACGGTTTCGACCATCACATCGATCTCTTTGCCGTCCACCAGGTCCCGGAACAGGTGGCCCCCGCCATACCGGTGATCATCGGTACTTCGGGCCGGGCCGTATACGATGGCGTCTATTATGCCGAGGCGCTCATTCGGGCACGGTCCGGGGTAGGCTGGCACACCGTTCAGCCAGATGCCTTTGGCACGCATGAAGGCGTTCTTTTCGGCTACCTTGAAGGAGAGGTTAGCCATGGTTCCGCTCATGATGCCTTTTGTGCCACAGGTGACCACGTCGACGTCTGGTAGATTCTCGCCTTTTTCCGCTATGCTAAGGATCTCCGTCGCTGTCATCACCGATACGGTGCCGTTTTCGATTTTCTCGTTGATCTCCCGGATAGTCTTGGGGGTGACGGCCATGATA
>CAZJRS010000050.1:0-25232 GCA_964548585.1 uncultured Methanocella sp.
CCTAGCATGAGGCCGAATGGTGACAGTTCTTTGAGCGGGCCGACTTCCTCCTTGAACTCTGTAATGGTGTTGTCGGTAAACGCCGGGTAAGCCACTGCTACGACAAATCCTGCCGCCGTAAACATGGCGAACAGCACGATAATCGCCAGCAGGTGCCAGCGCAGCCTGTACACGTAACCCGCGAAGTCCCTTGGCCCCGGTATTCTGTTCTCGAACGTCACAGCGTCGCCTCCTGGGGCGAAGAGTACTGGTTGCCTGTAGACATGCTGGCCATACGAGTATTTATTTAAATATTATTATATATAATATTGATGTGTGCTTTATGGCGGAAGACGTGCGGGCGGTTGGTGAGTTATCCTGATAGGGATGTACTGAGAACAGTACTTGTGTGATATGACATGCCTTTAAATCGAAAATCATACGACGACCTCGCGAAAGAAAATGCAGAACTGAAGCGACAGCTCTCCGATCTGCATAATGCCTCTATACAGCAAAAACTGTCCGAGGATGCGCTGAAACTCGATGAGGCACGTCTTGAGGCACTTATGAGACTCAGCCAGCTCCGGGAAGCGTCAGAGCAGGACATCGCTCTCTTCGCAATGGAGGAGTGCATACGGCTAACAGGCAGCGAAATCGGCTGGATGGGCGCACTGGACTACGAAAAAGGCCTGGTCAATCTTTACAATTACTCTATCACAACAATGGAAGAATGTGGCGTCTCGGGCATACCACACTCCTACGTCCTTGAAGGCGGTGGCCTGTGGGCTGAGCCGATTAGAAAGCGCGAGCCAGTTATCATCAACGACTACTCAGCACCTAACGAGTCGAAAAAAGGCTTGCCAGAGGGCCATCTTCAATTGAATAACATTTTGGGGATACCTGTATTTGACAATGATCTCGTGGTGGCTCTTGCAGAAGTCGGCAACAAAAAGGGAGACTATAATCGCTCTGATGTCAGACAGCTTACTCTGTTGATGGATGGCGTCTGGCGGATCATACTCCGAAAACGGGCAGAGAAAGCACAGCAGGATTCAAAAAAACAGGCTGAGATGTACCTGGATCTCATGAGCCACGATATCAACAACATCAATCAGGTCGTGCTGGGATTTCTGGAGATGGCCTTACAAGAGTTCGACAAAGGCAATCTCCAGCGAAAAGATAACCGGTTTCTCATAGAAAAACCGATTGAGACTCTCCAGAGCAGCTCTCTACTCATAAAAAACGTGAAAAAACTCCAGAGCGTTCGGAAAGGTGGGATAAAGCCACAGCTATTCGATCTGAATACCGTCGTTCAGAAGATCATAAGCGAATACTCGGTCATCCCGGGCCGGAAAGTCGAGATCGAGTTCCTGCCAGAAAACGGGTTTTTTATACAGGCAAACGAGCTGATAACCGACGTTTTTTCCAACATCGTGGGCAATGCGATCAAGCATACCCCGGCTGACAAACCACTCAAAATCAACATCCGGATACTAAAGGTCAACGAGCAAGGAATCAATTTCAATGTCGTCCTGGTAGAAGACAACGGTCCGGGAATTCCCGGTGACAAAAAGAGTCTACTGTTTGATCAATATAGCAGCAAGCCAGAAAAACGATACAAAGGAGGGCTCGGGCTGGAACTGGTGAATACACTGGTGAAAGACTTCGGAGGCAGGGTGTGGGTAGAAGATCGGGTCGCTGGCGACTATACCAAAGGCGCCAGGTTTGTGGTCATGCTTCCGGCAGTCGAAAAATAACTTATTTTCGATAAATAACCGGGGTTTAAAATTTCCCCGGCTCTGGATCATATTTTATTGTCCATGAAATGTGTGGTGAGCATAACACAGTGTTCTGTTCCTACCCTACAATGTAGTACAGCAGCGCCATGGTCACATAGCTTTCCACGAAGGCTGCCACGAAGAGCAGTGGGATGAGCCAGACGACGAACACCGATATGCCTTCGATCAGCTCTTTTTTCAGGCTTACGTCCTGCTTCAGGAGGGTCATAAGCACAGAATGCCCGAACCTGAGGCCAATTGCGGCGGATATGGCCACGACCGGGATCTCGATGAGGCCGTGGGGTAGGAGGGCTACGATGATAAAAAGCGGACCTGCCTTTGCGATCGATATCGCGATGATCAGTCCCATGGCAAGCCCGTTGATGAACACAATCAGCAGGGGAAACAGGCCCAGTGCGGTGCCGAGCGCTGCCGCGAGGGCGCAGGCCCGGGTGTTGTTCAGGAAGATGTTGATCATCATGCTGGATTGAGAATCGGAGATCATCGGCTTCATCTGGTTGCTAATGATATCGACGAACTGCTGGCTTTCTTCCGGCAAGGCTACGGCCATCGTTGCCCCGATGAGGGTCGAGAATATCCAGAGCGCTGCTATCACGTAGATGTATGCACGGATACGGTATACGTAAGCCGCGAAAGTCCGCGGCCCCGGAAACAGGTTCGTTATGGTCATGTGGATATAAATGTCATGTGGAGAGTGTTCCGGATGCCGGGGCCTGCGCCGAGGACCAGGAGCACGAACTTGACGCCGTAGTACATCTGGGGGTCATCTTTGAAATACTTCTCGATGATGTATATGACCGGGATAAAGACTGCCAGCTTCAGCAGGTACATGACGGCGGCAGTGCCGAAGATGTTGATGAAGAATACCGGCACTACGTGCTCTTCGTACCATCCGCCGACCAGGTCGATCGCGGTGAAGGTCGAGCTGGCATCGAACATGTGGGCGCCAAGTATGGCGATGTTGAGTTTGTTTGTCAGGAAGTCGATCTTGAAGTGTCTCGCGATCAGGTAGATGGCGCCGGTAAACGAGGCGGCCAGCACGACGATGACGAGTGGAGCCCACCATAGCCGGATATGCTGCGTGAAGAGCATGCCCAGTACGATGACGATTCCGACGACGCCAGTCCAGAAGTAGGGCTTCGAATAGTCCTTGACGATGCCTGCGCGCTGGAGTCCGAGGCATATCAGGAGCACTGCCGCAGTGATGACAAATGCGAGGATATAGACGAACGGAGTTATGAACATGTAACTGATGGGCGGCTGTACCAGCTGAACATCCTGCACCACCCGCAGCGAAGCCCCCAGTAAAATGAACGGGACCGTAGCGACGACGAACTTCTCATCGATCTTAACCTTTAGCATATCCATTAACTTTAATATCGCAAAGAGGCTAATACCAAGGATAATGGCATAGGTGACGGTGTTAACCGGGTTGTAGCCCTCTCCGGCATACACGATTGGGTGGATGTAATACTTATAGACGAACTCGCCAATGTCAAACGACAACATGTTCACCTTGGGGTGTTAATACGAGCAACAGTGACATAAATGTATCCAAAGGGGAAACAAAAGTATCTAAGCATAGCGAACGATGGATGCAGCTTCCCCGCAATGTCATCGCCGGGCCAGATGCCCTCCGGAGCGTTGGCGGTCTGTGTAAAAGTATGCGCCTCAGAGGCAGTGGCCTCATCATCACCGGGAATACGACCAAAAAGATCGCAGGTGATGCGGTGGCCGATTCGCTGCGTCAGGCAGGGTATACCGCCGATTTTCTGCTCGTAGAAAACGCTACCATGGAGAACGTGGAAAAGGCAAAGGCAGCAGCCAGGGAAACAAAAGCCGATTTTCTGCTGGGCGTGGGCGGCGGCAAGGCCATCGATATCGCCAAGCTGGCATCGATGCAGCTCGACATGTACTTTTTAAGCATACCCACGGCCGCGTCTCACGATGGCATCGCTTCTTCCCGGGCCTCCATCGTCCATGACGGCGAATCTGTTTCGATCCAGGCGGAGGCGCCCCTGTGCGTCATAGCCGACACGAGCATCATCGTGAAATCACCCTACAGGCTGCTGGCCGCAGGCTGCGGCGACATCATCTCCAACTACACGGCAGTGCTGGACTGGAAACTGGCATCCCGGCTGAGGAACGTCTACTTCTCCGAGTATGCGGCGGCACTGTCCCTGATGACTGCCCAGATCGTCGTCGACTCCGCGCACATGATCCGCCCCGGACTGGAAGAGTCTGCCCAGGAAGTCGTCAAAGCGCTGGTTTCATCCAGCGTAGCCATGAGCATCGCCGGCTCATCTGCACCGGCGAGCGGCAGCGAGCACAAGTTCTCCCACATACTGGATAAAATCGCCCCGAAGCCTGCGATGCACGGGGAACAGTGCGGGCTGGGCACAATAATGGCCATGTACCTGCACGGAGGCGACTGGCAGGCGATCAGGAACGCCCTGAAAACGATCGGCGCGCCGGTCACCGCGAAAGAGCTGGGCATTGATGACCGGTATATCATTCAGGCCATGGCCGAAGCGCACACCATCCGACCCGAGCGGTACACGATCCTGGGAGATACCGGGATTACAGTCGAGGCGGCAGAACGAGTCGCCAGGGCGACCGGCGTTATCGAATAACACAGGTGTGATCATGAGCTTATACGATGCCTTCGAGCCGGTCCTGAAGGCGGGAACCCGGGCTTTCCGGAGGCTGGGCGACATCAAAGGCCTGCTGTACGATTCCGCGTGGCCCGGGACCGTGCCCGATCTGGACCTTTACTATATGTACAACGACGTCGCGCTGGGCGAAGGTGATCGTCGGCTGATGATCGAACACAGCCTCCGCTTCGATGTGACCATCCTTCCGCCCCTCAAGCTGGGCGCGGAGCCAGTTAAGACCGCAGGCCACTACCACCCGCTGGTAGACAATACCGGCATTACGTACCCGGAAATTTACGAGGTGCTGGAAGGCAGGGCACACTTCCTCCTGCAGTGCGGCGACCCTGGCAGCATCACCGATGTACTCTTTATCGACGCCGCCGAAGGCGATAAGGTGATCATCCCGCCGAATTACGGCCACGTGATGGTCAACCCCGGGCCCGATGTCCTTGTGCTGTCCGACTGGGTTTTCCCCGGATTTAAGTCGATCTACGATACCTACGTGGGCTGCGGCGGTGCGGCGTACTTCGAACTGGCCGACGGCAGGCTGGTCCCCAACGGGAATTACGGCGAGCTTCCGGAGATCAGGTTCCTCAAGCCGACGAACTTCGCCGAAGTGGGGCTGTCGAAGGAACGGGGGATGTATGACCTGGTTGAGAATCTCGAAAAGCTGGCTTACCTGAAGCGTCCGCAGGACTACGGGTGGCTGTGGAAGCATATACTGGGCAACTGATCCGGCACGTACTTTCACGTGCCTGGCACTCAAATGGCGCAACGGCCGACCGGGGCCCCGTTCATCCACAGGCCATTTCTAAAAAGTACATAAGGGCCGATCTCAGCCCTTCTTAATACGACGTCAGTCGGCTGATGACATCCATGCGGGTGATCATGCCCTTGGGCTTGCCCTCTTCCGTGACGAGCAGCCTGCCGATCTTGTTCTTGTTCATGAGTGAGACTGCCTCATACATGGGCTTATCAGCCTCGATGGTGACCACGCTGGGGGTCATGAACTCAGTGACCTTACTGGTGCCCTTGTCTGCGGAGATGGCGCGGCCGATGTCGGTATAGGTGATGATGCCGACGACCTTTCCGCTTTCCTCCACTGGAACGCCGTGGATGTCGTTTCTGGCAAGCGTGACCAGCGCCTCTTTGATCGTGGCAGTGGTCTGCACGGTGATCAGCCGGTGGTTAATATAGTCCTTGACCGGCTTTTTGGGCAGAGAGATCATTTCAGTGATACTCAGCAGGACAATGCCGCTAATATCGTCTCTCCCGACGACGTCGCCTCTGACCATCAGCTTGTTGACCGGGGTGGGGCCGATCTGGATCGTGTCACCTACGTCAAATTTCCTTATGTCCCCGAGTATCTTGATGCTGGCCCGGCACATGTCCGGGTGCCTCACGGTGTTCAGGTCGATATCTGCCACGTTGGTGTTAAGAACCCGCTCACCGTTCCGGAAGATGGGTACATCCGCCTCTTTGTCCATATGCGAAAGGTTCAGCGCCTGGTAGGCGAAGCTGGTCGCCTTGTAGCCGCCTTTGGGGCCTGGCACGCCTTCGACAAGGCCCAGCGCCTTCAGCGACTGCATCTGGTTGCGGACGGTGCCCGGGTTCCTGTCGATCCTCTCGGAGATTTCCTCTCCTTTGATCGCCCGGCCCTTCTCCCGGAATATGTTGATGAGAGCAGATAAGATCTCTCTCTGGATTACTGTAAGTTCCACCATTCGCCATCACGCCAATTGTCGACAATATAAGCATATAACGTAGTAACGTATTTTTACATTTTGCTTTGCCTATTGTACGATATAACTTTACTTATTATAATGTTTTATCGTTATATACTTTACCGGGACTTCTATGGCTGAATATCTGTTTGCCTATGGTGCTGGTTCGTCGGCCAACAGCAGAAATCGCTTAAATCACGATTATTTATTTTTTAACAATATAATTTATTTGCATATTATTAATACATGTATAAATAATACAAGTGCTTAGTCACACAGGGATATCAAAGCTTGAGTGAGCATGTCTATAGCTCGGAAAGCTGTGCCCATGTGATCTTGGTTCATGTCAGCAGGCCGGTGAAATCGCATGGGAATCAGTATTTGTGTCCTGGATAAACATACCGATAACAGGGGGGTTTTAATTGAGATTATCAAAAAATTCGGGACGAACAGCGACATACGTCAGGTATACGTGGCAACCTCAACGCCTGGTCAGGTAAGGGGTAATCACTACCATAAGGAAAAGACTGAGTGGCTTTTTGTCATCAAAGGCGAGTGCAGGTTGGTCTGGGATTGCAATGATCAAATCGGTAAAAAAGAGCTGGCACTGTCTTACCTGGTGCCTGTGCTTGTCAAGGTGCCGCCATACGTCGTTCATGCGATCCAGAATACTGGTCCGGAAGAATCGTACCTTCTGATTATATCTGACCGGGCCTATGACCCTGCAAGCCCTGACACATACGAAAAGTATTTATTATAAAAACGAATGATATACAATTTAATATTATAAAATTGCATGTAGTGCAATACCTCGCCTTCTGCGAAAAAATGTTACTCAGACAGGGTGGCTACTATGATATTTAAGAATAAGGTCGTTTTAATCACAGGCGGTACAGGCTCTTTAGGTCATACTTTAGTGAAAAGGCTGATGTCAAACGGGCAGGATGTACCTAAAAAGATCATTGTATTTTCCAGGGACGAGGCTAAGCAGCACGCGATGAAACTGGAATGGGCTAACCTGAAAGTGGCTACCGATAACCTGTACTACCATAATTTTGAAGAGATCCTGAGCTTCAGGATTGGCGACGTAAGGGATTACCAGTCGTTACTGGATCCGGTGAAAGAAGCGAACATCATAATTCATGCGGCCGCTTTAAAGCAGGTTCCCGTTTGCGAGTACTTCCCCGAAGAGTCGCTGAAAACCAACGTCATCGGAGATATCAACCTGATCCGGGCCATCAAGGAGACGAATAATCACGTAGAGATGGTTGTGGGCATTTCGACCGATAAAGCCTGTAAGCCAATCAATACATACGGTATGTGCAAGGCGATCCAGGAGCGCCTGTTAATTAACGCTAACCTATCATCTGCCAAGACGAAATTCATCTGTGTGAGATATGGAAACGTAATGGCTTCGAGGGGCTCTGTCATCCCGCTGTTCCTTGAACAGATACACAATGGCGGGCCGGTAACGTTGACCTTGAACGATATGACCCGGTTCTTCATCAACCTGGACACTGCCGTGGATATTATTTTTGACGCCATACTGATGGCCAGGCCAGGGGAGATCTATGTGCCTGCACTGCCATCTGCCAAAATTCTCGACCTCGCTGAAATCCTCATCGGAGGCAGGGATATTAAAATTGTTTGCACCGGCATACGTCCGGGGGAAAAGCGGCATGAGATACTTATCTCTGACGAGGAGCTCAACTATACTTATCGTAAGGGCAAGTACTTTGTTATCCAGTCCAACTTGCCAGAACTGCAGAACATACAAGTCGATACCCCTGTCCTGAAGACGGAATATTCATCCGAAAACTGCGTCATTTCCATGGAGGAATTGAGACGACTGCTGATCGATAATAACTTCATAATAGCAGACATCGTTACAAAACAATCCACGTCTGTGGAGGCCAAGGTTTGAAGGTGATGACAATCCTCGGCACCAGGCCGGAGATCATACGACTGAACTTGATAATAAAAAAGCTTGACCAGTACTGTGATCACGTACTGGTGCATACCGGCCAGAACTACGAGGATAGCCTGAACTCGGTGTTTTTTGCAGACTTCGACCTGAGGGCCCCCGATTACTGGCTCGGTATCAGAGGAAATTCCTTCGGCGAACAGATCGGCCGAATCATGTCAGAAACAGAGAAAGTGATGCAGAAAGAAAAGCCGGATAAACTACTGATCCTGGGTGACACGAACAGCGCTCTGTCCAGCATCGTAGCGAAGAGGCTTGGCATTCCCGTCTACCACATGGAGGCTGGTAACAGGTGTTTCGATGACCGCGTGCCAGAAGAACTGAACCGGAGGCTTATCGATCATTCCAGCGACGTACTTTTGCCATATACCCACAGGAGCAAGGAAAATTTACTCAGGGAAGGCATCTCGATACAAGAAATCTACGTGACAGGAAACCCGATTTACGAGGTGATCAACCGCTACAATGACCGGATTGACGATAGCCCAATACTGGAGAAGCTGGGCCTCGTTGAAAACGGGTACTTCTTGGTAACCGCCCATAGGGCAGAGAACGTCGACCACCCGGACCGGCTGGGTGGAATACTGGCCGCGCTGAAACAGATTTCGGATAAGTACTCTCTGCCGGTTATATGCAGCCTGCACCCGAGGACGAAAAGCCGAATCGAAAAATCAGATCTGGATTGCTATTCTAGCTATGTCCGATTCATGGAGCCCGTAGGATTTTTCGATTTCATCAGGCTGGAGAAAAGTGCTCTTTGCATCATAACCGATAGCGGAACAGTACAGGAAGAATGCTGCATTTTCCGAAAGCCCAATGTCACCATCAGAGATGTCACCGAGCGCCCGGAAACCGTAGAATGCGGTAGTAACATGCTCACAGGCGTATCACCTGAGAATATCCTGGGCGCAATCGACGTTGTCATGAGATCAGACCGGGAGTGGGCACAGCCAAAAGAATACCTGGACAGGCACGTATCGTCGAACATCATGAAAATTTTACTGGGATATAACTAGCCCGGGGTATCATTGAATGCAAATGGAAAAGATCGTCGTGACCGGCTCGAACGGCATGCTTGGGTATGCTGTATCCGAGTATTTTAAAAGGCAGGGATGTATGGTCAGACCCCTGTCCAGAAAAGATTTCGATATTTCGAAGGACGGGATGGAAAAGCTGGCCGGGATCATCAAGGGTGCGGATGTAGTGATCAACTGTGCCGGAGTCATCAGGCAGAGAATGGGCGAATACCCGATAGAGGAAGTCCTGAAAGTAAACTCGATCTTCCCGGTAAACCTGGCCATGCTGTGCGAAAGCCTCAACATTATGTGTTTCCACATCACGACCGACTGCGTGTTTTCCGGTAAAAAGGGGCCGTATTCCGAATCTGATTTTTTTGACGCGGAGGACACGTATGGCATGAGTAAAAATGCCGGCGACACGGATAAGTGCATGACTTTACGCACCTCTATTATTGGCGAAGAGAAATACAACTACAAATCGCTCCTGTCCTGGGTGATCTCCCAGAGGTCTAACACTGTCAACGGTTACACAGATCACCTCTGGAACGGGGTCACTACCCTGTACCTGGCGGAGATCATCGAAAAAATTATCCATGACAACCTGTATCAGAAAGGCATTTTTCACATTCACTCGAAGGAAGCCCTCAGCAAGTATGAAATGATACGGATGATCAGCCGGGTGTATGATTTAAATGTCACGGTAACGGAGCTCAGCACCGGATCCCCGTGCGACCGAAGCTTGAAAAGCGAGAAGCAGCTAAACGACATGCTGGTCGTGAAAAGCTTCGAGGCACAGCTACTGGAAATGAAACATTTCTTCGAAACGACAGGTGAGCCGCTGTGAGAATACTGGTCATCCAGGAATCGGACTGGGTGGAGCGGGGGCCGCATAACAGTCATCATCTCTTCGAAGGGCTGTCGGAAAAGGGCCACGAGATCAGGGTTATCGATTACGAGATCAGCTGGAAAGAGAACGGCAACGCAGGGGTCGTATCCCGGAGAACTGTGATCAGCGACTTCCATAAAGTGAGGAGTAACGCTCGCATCACAATCATTCGCCCGACCATCATACGAGTGACTCCTATAAACTATCTATCCCTGCTCTACACCCATACACGGGAGATCAAGCGTCAGATCAATGAATTCCGGCCGGACGTCATTATTGGCCTGGGGCTGCTCAATGCCCACATCGCCCTGTCGGAATCCAAAAAGCACGGTATACCGTTCGTGTATTTTATCCTCGACACTTTACATACGCTGGTGCACGAGAAGTACTTCCAGCCAGTAGCGAGGCTCGTCGAGCGGAGGAACTACCGACAGGCGAGCCTTGTTGTGTCTGTAAACAAGCTGTTGAGAGAGTACACCAAAAACATGGGGGCAGATGATAAGAAAGCAGTACTGCTACCACACGGTATCGAGTATTCCAGATTTATCCGCTCTTCGACAGAGCGAGAAGCTGCCAGGCGCACGTACGGGTTCGGAACTGGCGACATCGTCCTATTCTATATGGGTTACCTCTACGAGTTTTCCGGGCTGGTAGAACTAGCGTCCCACCTGATGGACAACGTGAAGAAATACAACCGAATCAAATTGTTCATCCTGGGGAAAGGCCCTGTTTATAACCGGCTGATCGAGTTGAGCAAGTCGATTCCTGAAAATCTCGTCGTGCTGGGATGGCAGCCATACTCGGAAATCCCACTGATCATATCCGCCGCGGACTTATGCATCTTACCGGCCCGTGGCAATGCCACAATGAGAAACATCGTCCCGATCAAGATATACGAATATATGGCGGCCGCAAAGCCGATTCTGACGACCGATCTGCCGGGAATAAGAAGCGAATTCGGCGGCTTGCAAGGGATATTCTACGTAAAGAGGCCCGAGGAGATTCTCGACAGGTCGACCGAGCTGTACCGGCTGGGCACTTTCGAGGAAGACGGAAAAGCTGTGAGGGACTTTGTAAAACAGCACGACTGGGATCTTCTCATCGCCCGGTTTGAGACCATGCTGAACGAGGTTGTAAGCAAATGACCGATCGTCCGTGTGATACCGCGGGATTCCATCGGTTTGATTACGTGGCTGCCGAGGCCCGTGTCGAGTCTTGTGACTATGGCATAATTAACGGACAGCCTCGGGTATCGTTTATCATTCCGACGTTTAACAGCGAGCGCACGATCGAGCGGTGCCTCAGAAGCATCGTCCGCCAGGCATACCCGGATATCCAGCTGATCGTAGTCGATAACGGGTCGAGTGATCACACTGTCGAGATCGCGAGAAAGTACACGAGAGAGATCTATTTCGACAGCGGCAAGCTGGGCAGCGTCCGTCAGACCGGCATTGAGCTGGCAACCGGTGTCATCGTCGGCATCTTTGACAGCGATATCGAGCTGCCGCATAAGAACTGGCTTGCCAGATCTATCAAGTACTTTAACTACGACCGGCGTATAGGGAACGTTTGCCCGTTGAACGTTTCTCCGCCCGGACGGCCTCTTTTTATGAGACTGTACTGGAACCTGTGGAAAATTATCATGGAGGACCGGATTGAAAAGAAAAGAGGCGTCTTCGGCGGAGGGAATTCTCTGATCTTGAAAAGCTGCCTGGACGTGGTGGGTGGCTTTGACAGAGACGTACACTGGGGTGAAGACTTCAACCTTGCAGTTAAAATCAAGCTACATGGCTACCAGGTGATCTATATAGACGACCCGGTCTACCACGATACGGATATGGGGCTGTCTCTGCGCAGGTTTATTAAAAAACAGTTTGTGACCGCCGAGACCTTTACTGATCAGAAGTTCAGCTCTACCGGGATTACTACTATGGATATGCTGTACGAGCAGATCGTCCTGGGTACGAAAGGTATGCTCAGGGGATTGTTTGTCCAGAGGGACGTATCCTGGTTTCTATACCCGTTCTTCCTGTTCTTGAGAGTCAATATCTATGGCCAGATCTACCTGAAAAATAAGTTGAGAAGGGCGAAGCCCGTGGTCGTGGGATGATATGACGCGCATCTTGATGGTGACCAGTAATTTTTTCCCTGAAACCGGGGGTGTCGGCATGGTCGTTCGCCGGGTCAGCGACGAGCTGACGAAAAAAGGGCATAGCTGTACGGTCTTGACAGATACCCCTGGAAACAGGAACACCGATGTCGGGCTGAATTGTCAGGTAGTCCGGGTGCCGGGCTCGCCATCGTACCTCGTCGGACTAAACCTTCACATCCTGTCATACCTGTACAGAGTCAGAGCTTCGGAGTATGACGTCGTCAGCATCCACGGTTACCATACTCTCATGAGCCTGGGATGCGCCTGTGTTTGTGTAGCCAAAAAAATCCCCTACGTATTTTCATCGTACTACCACGGGAAAGGCCACAGTGCTCTGACAAACGCTTTTTTTAAAGCCTACGGTATCCTGGGAAAACAGATCATCGACCGATCTGAAAAAACGATATGCATCTCAAAATACGAGCGAGATATTCTGATCAGTGATTTGAACGTTTCTCCTGCCCGGCTGGAGGTCATTGCGCAGGGTGTGGGTTCGATCAACACCGGTAAAAAAGTGAGAAAAGACGGTTCGATCAGGTTGCTGTATGTCGGCTACTTGCGAAAATACAAAGGCATTGAGTATATTTTGCAGGCTGTCCGGGTCCTGAAATCACGGTATCATGCGAACATTGGGCTGGACGTCATCGGCACCGGAGAAGATGGGGAATACCTTAAAAATGTGGCGAGAACGCTGGGCATTTCCGCTGAGGTAAACTGGCTATCGCCGGTACCAGAAAATGAGCTCTACCGGAGATACGCCGAAGCCGATATGCTACTGTTGCTGTCCAGCGCAGAATCATACGGGCTTGTGGTATCTGAAGCTCTGTCGTCGGGCACGCCATGTATCGTGGCTAATACCTCGGCGTTGTCGGAATTTACCTGTGAGCCGGGCTGCTATGGCGTAGCGTATCCACCCGACCCCCAGGAGCTGGCAGAGTTGATCCTGGGTATCAGGGGGAAAGATGTCAAAGTCGGGCCCTTCAGTAAAAAGATACGGACCTGGGATGAGATTGTCAAAGATTACGAGATAGTGTATGGTAAGGCAGCGGGGAGAAAACAGAACGTGCTCGTTTCAGATGATAAGCGGCTCGCAGGCCAGGCTTCTAGGTAGTCTGCAGGGCCATAATACAGTTATGTTCAGGGGAATCAGAAATGTCTCGCTATCCAATAAACGGCCCGGCCAGGATTATCCAGTCCATGGCAAACACGTACAACCTGACCTATATTACTTTGATTGCGCTGGTATTATCGTTTATCTTCTGGCTGTTAACCATTGCCACGATGAACATCAGCAAATTTCCGGCCAGTGCGTTTTACTACATCCAGCAATTGCCTGTATACTACTGGGCCGGAATGATCTTGATCATATTTGCCATCATAACGACGTTGATCGCAAAGGGCAGCTTAAATTTGAAAATACACTGTCTCATAGAACTTTTAATTATCTTTGAACTTGCCCTTTTTCTGTTCGGTACTGCGCCGGCTATTTATGAGAACCCGAGGTTTCATGACACATATGCCATCATGAATTTTATCAATATCCTGAACACTGACGGGGTGGTAACGATTACCGGAGAGCTGGGTTATCTACACTCTATGCCCGGAGCGATCATCTTCTTTTCGGCCATGAGCCAGCTGGCCGACATCACCAGCATGGAAATCGCTCACTACTATACCATTTTTCTGATATTGATCCTGTCCATGGCGATCTATTGCATCGCCAGAAAAGTCAACAAAACCTATGCTTTTATCGCCCCGGTTGGTTTACTCTCCTATGCGTGGGGCCAGGAGTACCATATGGCTCCGCAGAGCTTTTCCCTGATCCTATATGTGATATTCTGGCTGATCTTCATCGTCCAGGTCGTGAACAGGAAAAACGTTTACCTCTATAACTGTCTTTTATTGTTACTCTCGCTCTCCATGATCATCTCTCACCCGTTGACTCCATTGTTCTTACTGTTAAACATCGCCTCCATAATGCTTCTGGACCGGTTTTTACCTAAAAATAAGTTCCTGACGAAGGGCGATCTAGTCCTGTTACTTTACCTGCCTGCGCTAGTGTATGTAATATGGATGATCTATTACTCGAACGGTTACGTTGTACATGGTATGGCGGTATTTAACAGCATGCTTTATACCGGCATGCAAAGCGTATCAAACACCGGCTCTGTCATTATCAACTATTCTTTAAGTAATCCCCAGCCTGATCAGCTGACTCTGGACACGATCAGAAAAGTCTTGACGATCGTTGAGGTCGCCGTTGGTTTGATCGGTTCAGTCTATGCACTGGTATCAAAAAGTTCGAAACCATATATCATCTTTAGCATATGGCTGTTTAGCTGCCTTATTTTCCATGGGTTGAGCATGCTGACCGGGGTAGTCTACGGGAGGGTGCTGGTCTTCATCCTGTTTCCCTTCTCCATCCTGATCACTTTCGCTCTTGGCACTAAAAAACGGCTGGATCACAGCATCCTCAGCTTTTTGATCATAGCGCTGGTCATTGTTTCGGCATTACTGATTCCATTGACGTACTACGGCGGGGATTACTTCGAATTTGTGCCTGACACCTGGATTGCAGTCAATCAGTTTTCCAGCGAAAATCACATTTCGCTGAACAAATACGTGTTAGATCATATTAACAAAATAGACACGTATGACTATATTCTGTATAGTAGCATAATATATAATTACTACCAGGTCAAACGAATGGAAGGCAGCACTTATCGTGACATATTTAACGGTTACTATAATTTGATATATGACTCAACTGATCAAAAGATCTACGAAAAAGCTGCACCATAATCACGTATGAATAAATATCTCATTCTGTGCCCATCCAGCCGGGTTATACGGGTGCAAATGACCGGCTTTATAACATTTTAGTGTAAAATTCTCTTGCGAAGCAAGCGTAAGGGTCAGAAAATGGCCTGCATAGAAATCACTGTATCTCCAGGGACACAGGTAGCAAAAATTAATTATATATGAGATTATTATAATATTACGTAGTAAGATAGGTGCACTGTATTGAACGTACTATATTACGAATATTTCAGTCGCGATCAGGTCGTCTCTGCCTCAGTCCACATCTACGAGGTTGTCAGAAATTTACAAAAAGCTGGCCACAAGATACTATACTTGCCCGGGGGGAAGAAGGCTAAAGCAGAGGTCAGGAAAACTAAAAAAAGAAAATTTCTTCCGAATAATTTTATGCTGCCAGGCTTATTCTTGAGCTTTCTCTATGAAGTGCGAAAAGGAGCGACCGGCGTAGCGCTCATCCGTAAAACCGGCTTTAAGCCAGATATCCTGTATGCCCGCCACTGCCTGTTTAACAGTGCTGACTTTCTATCGTTTATACTCCGGATACCGCTGGTAAAAGAGGTTAATGGCATCGTTGCGGAAGAATACGTGGCTGAAGGGAAGGCAGGTAAGATTACCATGGCGGTTCTCCGTATCATCGAGAAGCAATCGCTACGTAAAGCCGATAAGATCATCGTCGTCACGCCCAATATCAAGGACATACTCATAAAGCGGTTTGGTTTGAACGGAGATACGGTCCAGGTCATACCCTTAGGGGCCGATGTAGAGCTGTTCCGGAAGATCGATCAGCAAACGGCGAAACGAGAACTAAAGCTGGATTTAAGGTATGACTATGTATGTTTTTGCGGCTCTTTCTATCGATGGCAGGGTATCGATGACCTGATCAGAAGCATACCACTTGTTATGAAGTCATGTCCCACCGCCAGGTTTCTGATCGTGGGGGACGGCATCATGAAAGACGAGTTGATCAGTCTGACAAAAGAGCTGGGGCTGGAGGAGATCATCCTGTTTACAGGGAGTGTTCCCTATGAGAAGGTGCCATGGTACCTAAGCTCGGCCGATGTCTGCATAGTATATAAAAAACCGATGGCTACCGGATATTCGCCTTTGAAGCTATACGAGTACATGGCGTGTGGCAAGCCGGTCATTGCAAGTAACGTGGAAGGTTTCGGCATCCTTGAAGAACACCGTGCCGGCCTGCTTGTCGAACCCGAAAACCCTGATATGCTGGCCGATGCGATCATACAGATGTTAAAAAATCCGCAGTTGAGAGAGGAGATGGGCAGAAACGCCAGAGACTTAGTCATCATGCGCCACCGATGGGATGGTATAGTAGACGAAATATCCGGCATTTGTACGGAGCTGGTAGTGAAAAACCGATAAAGGCCGGTCACCTGGTGATGACAAGGCCCGGACGGTTGGTCCAGCCGACTTATGCATGGTCATATTAAATCTTACGGGTTTCATATCATTTTTCTGAATGGCAGCATGAGCCCGTTGATCAAGACGTATATGATAAAGATCGGGAGCATGTATAAGGATTTAAATCGATAATTTTTAAGCACGTAGATCATATGGTTCTTCACATAATAGTAGTTGCCTCGCACTCTGCCCGTTCTACATCCGCCATTTACGACTCTTACGTGATAAAAGATCGACCTAGGCTCGAAATACAGTTTGTAGCCTAGAGCAGAGATCCGGTAGTTGAGGTCGCTCTCCTCCCGTAAAAAGTTCCCTTTATAGCTGCTTTCATCGTAGCCACGCACTTCCAGAAGCGCTTTTTTTAAGTATAAAGTGCAGGCATGCAGGCCTGTCACTTCCTGCAAAGCCCGGTACTCCGGGTTGAAATTGACGTGCATCAGCCCGGTGAATTTATCGACGGAATAAGGATCGGGCCGGTTATCAACTTTATTGGTAACGTTTATCCGGGAGAGGCTCGACCCTTTCATCGTAACGGCCGGAATGCTGGGAGCTATCGCGCCGATCCTGATGTTTTTCGCCGCCACGCTTAAAAAACCGCTTACCAGCAACTCTAATGCATCCCGGTTCAGGATCATGTCGTCTTCGATGAACAGGACATAGTCGTATCTGGAGACGGTGATGCCAACATTCCTGGCACCCGGCAAACCCCTGCGGTTTACGTTTTTGTAATACCGGACATTGTGGCAGAGGAACCGGCTTACCGTTGAGTGGATGTCCAGGTCCGACCCATCGTCGATGATGACGAGTTCCCAGTTCGGGTAGGTTTGAGACGTTACCGATTTTATACAGTCGCCAAGCATCTCTCGCCGATTATATGTCGGGAGTACGATCGAGATGAAAGGGGTCTCGGGGGAAGCCACATTTTTTTATTATAAATTATAATATATAAAATTATTGCACGCTAATGTATCATAGACCATCTGCCTGTAGTACGGACCTACTGCTACCAGGTGCTTATTTAGAGAAATTTCTGATACACGCTTGAACGTGGTCTCTGCTCACAATCGCTTTACCACCTTCCGCCGTCTGATCACCAGGGCATGTATTATATACATATGGCACTCAACAAAATATATAACTATAAATATAAAATACGGTCATTTAGACAGATACTGGTGGAGCAGAGTAAACATGAGCGAATTCTTGAGGATTTTCCGGGATATCGGGCTAACCTTTGTTTCTTCAATCATCAGTATGCTGATAGGCCTGGTTTTAACAATCCTTTTAGGCAGGTACCTGGGGGCCGATGATCTAGGGCTATACCGGATTGCATCCACGATCTATGGACTATCTATGCTGGTACTGTCCTTCGGAATTCCGGCTGCAATGGTAAAATATACGGCAGAGTACAAGGATTGCCAAAAAAGTATCGATTCGATTGTATCTGCTGGTATCATAAGCTCCGGGTTACTCGGAATCGCCTGTACCACCTTATTACTCATGTCTGCCGTACCGATCGCCAGCCTATTCCATAACGCCGATCTCTCTAACCTACTAATTATATTATCGCCTATTTTTCCGTTTTCTTTCGTGGGCAACGCACTCATAAGCTTCTCTAATGGTATGAGGACGATGAAGACGTATGCAAAAGCAACAATCCTCCAGAGCGTTATCATGATTATTGTATCTTCAGTGCTCATCTACCGGGGTCATGGGGTAGCAGGAGCGATTGTAGGTATGGAAATATCCGCAGTAGCAAACTGCCTGTACCTGTTCTATGTCACAAAAGGCTCTTATAAACTAAAGCTGGCAAACGTAAAACAGACTATGAAGGGCCTATTAGCCATGGGCATAGACATTCTGATGGCAAACGGGATCAATCAGATCAATTACCAGGCAGATATTATTTTGATTGGCTATATCC
Source organism: uncultured Methanocella sp. (assembly GCA_964548585.1). GTDB lineage: Archaea > Halobacteriota > Methanocellia > Methanocellales > Methanocellaceae > Methanocella_A. The sequence continues at coordinate 18,361 of CAZJRS010000050.1, forward strand.
TGTCAGCTACGGACGTAGCGTACTATTCAGTGGCAGTTCTGCTGAGTACCTTCATCTGGATAATTCCCCAGGGCATACAGACGATCACTTATCCGGCGATAACTGAGTACTGGAAAAAAGGCGATCGGGAATCGATACAGTTCATCGTTAACAGAAGCCTGAAATACTCTGCCTGCCTGCTTGTGCCGCTAAGCTTGGCAGTCATCTTTTTTTCGGCGGCAGTTGTCAGGCAATTATACGGGCCACAGTTTCTTCAGGCGATTCCACCCTTGCAGATTCTCATTATCGGGACTGTGATTAACGGGTCTATGCAAAGGCCTATCGGGTCTATCCTGTATTCGCTGGATATGCCTAAACTCAACTTGAAAATATTTACACTTGCAGCCGCAGGTAATATTTCTCTGAATGTGCTACTGATACCTGTACTGGGTATCGTGGGCGCGTCGGTAGCAACGGTCTTTTCGTATTTACTGATCACATTTTCCATCCTGTATTACACAATAAAAATGGCAGGCGTATCCGTTGATTTCCGGTGGTTTGGCAAAATGGGCTTGCTATTTTTTGCAGTGTTGCTGGCTTACGGTCTTGTCGGGCACATCCACTACATGTTCACCGGTGGCCTGTTAGTCGCTTTATCCGTAGCCATCACATGGGTGCACTTTTTGCCACCCGAAGATAAAAAATACGCGATACTCTACTTTAAGAGGCGCTACTTACGCTTAGAACCGGCACTTGCCTGATGTGAGATTTTTGGTATATGTTGTACGAGGTCACCGGGCGAACACTAAAAAAAGCCTTTTCTCAAGCTGTTATTTTACGTACTTATCCAGGCGTTTGATAATCTTTGCCGGGACTCCTGCCAGCATAATATCCCCTTCATCAAAGCTTTTTGTCACCACCGCCCCGGCTGCGACTATAGTGTGATCGCCGAGTTCCACCCCAGGCAGAATTACACAATTTGACCCTAACCAGCAGTCATCTCCGATTTTTATCGGGTTTGTCTTAATGTGTCTGGCATAATCACATGGATCGTGATTTGCAGAAATAATTTTTACCCCGGGTCCGACCCATAGATTACGGCCCACGTGAATGCCGTTCATTGCCTGGATGTAACAACCGGGCATAGTGCCGATGTACTCGTATTCAGAATTAAATTTTATATTTTGACTGGCTGTCACAATGGAACTCCAGTGAACTGGCCAGGGAACAGTTGAATTTATTTGAAAGATCTTTTGAAAAATGTAGAATTGCATAGTACTTTTAATCCCGAATCTCCGGGAATGTGTAAAAAAAGTTTGAAGACGTCCGGAAGGTACGCTTTGAATTATTTTTGTTATAATACCATACATGTGATCACTGGCTATCCGAATATCTGCATTCAAACGCCCTTCATACACTGGTGACAACCCGGGTCTGAAGCCATGGGGCATACCTGACACAAAAACCAGTAACCCTGCAGCTCTGGTGCAGCAATCTGTAGCCTGCTTGATGGGTGGCTCAGCAGAAATTTCACCAGGGTAAGTTCACAAGGTTACAAGGCATCAACCAGATGTATACTAGGTGCGTGTTACTATGACCTTATGTTATTATATTATTAACATATATTAAATTTTTTATTTACTGCACTTCGAGCAATGTGATCAAGTAATGTTAACCGTCCTTATTGGTTCCTTGCCTGAATGTTGATTTCTCAATGATACTTGCTATCGCTTTGTAATAAATCGAAATCTATTTATATAATTAAATTACTTATTATTGCAACGAATTAAAAATTGTATATTTAAATAAAAATGATGTGATCGGTTCAAATCATAACTATTCTCTGATAAATGAGGCGATGAGAATGAGGTACATGTATAATACGGTAAATCTACCCAAAGACAAAATATTATTATCAGAAATTGACAGCGCTGCCGGTCGGTTGTTTGAAAAGTTGGCTATCCTGGATGTCGACAGATTAAATATTTCAGACTATAATAAATTATATATAAAGAATTATATATCAGGATTAACGAGTAATTTACAAAAATATTCTTACATATTATCCCTGTCCCTCAGCCATTTTAAAGATACCTATGATAAGTTTGTTTTAGTAGACTACGGGGGAGGCACCGGTATCCTATCATTACTGGCGAAAGAGCTGGGAATAGGCACAGTGATCTATAACGATATTTATAATGTATCTTGTGCCGATGCCTATATCCTGGCCAGTTCAATCGGTAATGTCGCAGATTACTATGTACAAGGTGATACTGACGATCTGGCCGCGTTTTTAACAGAAAATAAAATCAATTGTAATGCAATTGCATCCTACGATGTAATCGAGCATGTTTATCGCATGGAAACATTCTTCAGTAAAATTGTACGTTTATCTCAGGTTCCTTTCTGTATCGTAATGGCTTCAGGCTCCAATAAGTACAACCCCATAAATGTCAGGCGTATGAAAAAAGTGCAAATCATAAATGAATACGAGGACCGTGAAAAGAAATACGGTCATAAAGAACGAGATTGTTTGAAGTCTTACCTGCGGGTAAGGAAGGAAATTATTGAAAACTATCTTAAATCAATAAATACGATTATATCTGAGGCTGAACTAAACACTTTATCTAAAAATACTCGTGGACTGATGACCCATGATATCCACGCGTATGTCGAGGAATACATCCGGACTGGTAAATTATCGAGTAAACCTGATCATCCGACAAATACCTGCGACCCGCTTACTGGTAACTGGTCTGAACATATTTTCGATCCTTATGTATATAAAGACATTTTTATGGGCGCAGGCTTTGAGTTTAATGTACTGGGCGGCCCGATAAGTAATTCTAATAAATTTTTCATCAACCACCTTAATACTTTATTAAATTTCTTCATAGGCAGGACCAAATATGGTATGATCATTTCGCCATTCATTACCATTTATTGTTATCCAAAGTTTTTTTCCGGCTCTAATCTATAAGCTCCTGCTCTTCCATTCTTCACAAATATAGAGAGTCAAATCTGCAGAGAGCAGTATTTCCTGCCGTGTTTGCATGTCAGCACAGGGCTGTAGATCCGCATAGTAACGGTTTAAAGGCTCCAGTGCCCGTTATTTTCCTCGGGAACAATTATATGTTCACCGGATGACCTTACCCAGCGGTATCCAAGCATGCTAATGAAAAGCCAGCGTCTCGTAGTCGCTTTCTGCGCATGGGCTCTGTTCGTTCTCGCTCTGCTGGTCCTGTTGAATAGCCCGGACTATGAATCCTTTTTCATACTCTGCCTGATAGGTTTCCTCGTCATCGCAGGGTTATCCGGGCCTACGGCTACAAAGCTTCGCTGGAGATCACGCGTCAATGTCGTGATACTGGCAGCAACTGCCATTTTCATTATGATCACCCTCAAAAAAATAGTGGAGTTAATCACATGATCAGCTGGAACGACGGGCGATAACATGCAGGATCAACTGGACGTAATCCCGGGGATAACGGCCCAACAAAGAATGCTTCGCCTTGTGCAATACATCAAAAAAATGCCCGGCTCCCGGCAGGCTTCAATATTGCTGGCAATACTGGGGCTTGGCGTGATCGGGCTATGGGTTTTGACGAACGACTGGTCTACGATGTCCTCGATGCTGGTGCTGGCCGGCATCAGCTTGCTGGCTACTGCAGTACTCTTATATTTCCTCACGCCGGACAGGTACTTGCGCAGCGAGGTTTATGAGGCGATGTGTCTAACCGACTCGCTCATTATTGGCAGGATGCTGTCTTCGCCGCTTGTAACTGCACGGGGTATCTACATCCAGGCTAAACCGGCAGGTATCCTTAAACTATTATTACCTTTGGCTGGCGATTCAGGCACCGAAGAACTGGAGTTGCCGGTCGACGAGGCCAGCACTATGTATGTACTGTCTGGGAAGCAGATCAAGGGAGTCGTCATCGACCCTCCCGGCCAGGGCTTGTTCCGCTACGTGCAGTCCATAGGCGCCATTTTCACCAGTAACGGGCTTGAGTGGGAGATCAGGGATGTCATGGAAAACTGCCTGGAGATCGCATCTCGGGTCTGGTTGAAAGCAGAAGGGGGTAAAGTAACCGTGACCATGTTAGACATCGCATCCCGGGGGATGTGTGAGCACATAAGAATAGAGGATAAGGGAATCTGCAGCCAGACCGGTTGCCCGCTATGCAGCTTTGTGTGCTGTATGGTAGCCAATGGTACGGGAAAAAAGGTCCGTATCGAGGATGTTACCGCCAGTGGTCGGTCAGTCACCCTGACGCTTGAACTGATGGGGGTGTCGTAAATCGCCGAAACCAGGGACAACATGCTTAAACCAGAGGGGGCAGGCTTCAATATAAAGGGCATAGCCGCCGATATGGCCGTCGACCTAAAGCTGACCATCGGGTTCAGCGCTCTGGCATTCCTGTCAATATATCTCCCGTACGTTAACGAAACAATCCTCCGAACCGCACTAGGCCTGTCCATGGCGCTGTTTCTGCCAGGGTACGCCCTGGTATCAGCCTTCTTCCCCGAAAAGACTGGCATCGGCCGGCTCGATCGGATCGTACTTTCCTCCGGTTTGAGTATCGCCATAATCCCACTCGTCGGGCTGGGCCTGAATTTTACCTCGTGGGGCATACGCCTTGATCCGATCGTGACATCGCTTGCTGTCTTTACCCTCGTCTTCACGTTCGTGGCAAGCTGGCGAAGACATAATATCCCTCTCGATGACCGTTTCACTGTTGACTTCGGAGAACTTTACGGCGAGATCACCCGCGAGATATTTCCCCCTTCCGAGGACCGAATCAGCCGGAGACTGGCAGTCATCCTGGTCCTTCTTATCCTGATCTCGATCCCTCTACTCGCCTATGTCATTATCATGCCCCGCCAGGGTGAACCATTCACCGAGTTCTATATCCTGGGCCCCGACGGCAAAGCCGAAAACTACCCGACCATGTTCACTCTGGGCGATTCGAAGCCTGTCATCGTGGGGATCGTGAACCACGAGCAAAGGGACATCAGCTACGATCTTGTTATCCAGCTAAACAACAGTAGCGCTATCACTCAGCTATATCTGCAAAACATCCTGCTGGCAAACAACCAGACATGGGAACACCCTATCCAGATCAAGCCAGACAAGGCCGGAAATGGCATACGAATTGAGTTCCTCCTTTACGCGGATGGCAATACGACCGCACCGTACCGGAATCTGCTCTTGAATGCAATTGTAGTATGACGCGGGTGATCATAGATATTATCAGCACCATTCCGCTCACACCAACTGTTTATAATATGACGGTATATCGGATATGGGACTACCATGGGCCAGGAGAGCGACCCCGGAACGAACGATTTTATCATGCCTTTTTCCCGCGCTGTCAGGTTTCACGGGCATATCTGCCCCGGCCTGGCCGTCGGCTACTATGCTTCCCACATCGGCATGAGGTGGGCGCATGGGCAGCGTGCGCAGGGCTGCGAAATAGTGGCAATATCCGAGAGTGCCGGATGTGGCGTAGACGCAATCCAGGCGGTTACCGGGTGTACCATCGGTAAAGGCAACCTGATTGTGCGTGATAATGGTAAACAGGTATTCACTTTCCTGATCAAACAAACCGGAGAGGGACTACGCATCTCACTGAAGCCTGAATTTTTAGCCGATCGGCTTGATCATGACCTTACATCTCTTCGCGAGAACGTATCTGACAAGGAAGCCGCCGTCGAGAAAACTATCGATCTCTCCCGCCATATTGAACTTGTCTGTCGCACCATCCTTGAGAGCCCGGGAGATATGGTGTTTGATATCCGGAGCGTATCGGAACTGCCTCCGACAGACCCGCCGAAATCCGGGGTAGTGATATGTGCAGGCTGTGGCGAGCCCGTAAGCCTGGACCGGGCTAAAAAAGTAGGGGATAAATACCTCTGTCAGCCATGCCAGTCCCTTGTGTGAGTGTTTAGGATGATAGATTTCCAGCCGATTCCGGGAGGAAGGCCGGTATGTAAATCTTTATGACCCTCAGCGCCCAATACTACCTGCCTCTGCGAGTTTCCATGAAGATCGATACCCACGTCCACACTACTTGTTCTGACGGCCGTAAGACCGTCGCCGAGGTCTTCCAGATCGCCTCCGCGCTTGACATCCGGCTTATCTCCATCACCGATCACGATACCGTCTGCGGGTACCCCGAAGCCTTTGAAGCGGGGGAGAAGTACGGAATCCGGGTACTGCCGGGGGTAGAGCTCTCTACCAGGGATGAAGACGGCCACTCGGATGTGCACGTGGTCGGGCTGCGCATCGATACTCGCCACAGCCGGCTGCTGAGCGAACTCAAACTGCTTGCCGACGCCCGGGTGGATGCGAGAAAGATGTTGCTCGACAGGGTCAATGATTATCTCGGGGAAAAGTACAACGCCTGGGAACCAGTCGGTTTCGAGAGGGTGAGAAGACGGGTGCCCGGCACGATCGTGGGCAAGCCTCACATTGCCGCAGAAGTGATCGAGACTGCCCGCAAGCTCGGTATCGCCCTGTCGGAGGAAGAACTGTTCGGTCTTTTCCGACAGCCCGATATCGCGACAAAAAAAGCGTACGAGCTAAACATGGACGAGTGTATCCAGCTGATAACGGACGCAGGCGGCCTGGCCGTACTGGCCCACCCCTTCGAGTACGCCCGGCCGGACGCGGTGATGAAAAAGTTCAAAAAGCTCGGTGGAACAGGCGTCGAGCTATGCAAGTACCGGCAGAAGCTGAAGATTCGCTCGGTCCGGGAACTAGAGCCATACGAACGTATCATCGCCGAACGGCAGCTGAACCGGAAGACGATCGAGATGGCCCGGCGCTACGGGCTGAACCTGACCGTCTGCTCTGACTACCATGCCAAGGTCGGCGAACCCGGGATGGA
>CAZJRS010000051.1:0-24967 GCA_964548585.1 uncultured Methanocella sp.
ACAGTGGCGTTTTGGCGTTTTGGCCCTTTGGCGTTTTTGGGATTCCAGCATATACAGTGGCGTTTTGGCGTTTTGGCCCTTTGGCGTTTTTGGGATTCCAGCATATACCAGTGGTATTTTCTCCAATAATAAACCGGCACAATGGATCGGAGAGTAAACACGGGGATTATGGGAATCTGTATCCTATGAAAAATTTTGATAAAAGTGACCGATACAAGGCGATTCGGCGTATCATGCAAAAACCAAATTAATGGTAGCATCTGCAGGGCGATTTTTCATTTCCTCTACTTGAAAATACTTTTTTCATAAACAAGTTCAAGCACAGCGCAGCGATCGTGTTGTTACGTCGTTCCACCATAAAGGCCTGGTCAGTGGAAATAGTTACAAAAAATTCTAAAAAAGCCATGCATCGCACTGGCTTAGGTTCTGGGTATTTTATTTCCGGCAGCTGAGCCCCTCTGCGTCTGCGATATTCTTAGCAGCGTCTTTGGGTGAGATGTTGGCGGCTTTTGCGGCCTTTTCCAGGTCTTCCTGGGTGATAAGTTCGGATTTTCCATGCTTTTCATTTGGCGATCCACATGCACAGCTAATACACATTTCTATTCACCTCAAGTTAATTTTCAGGTACAAGACTTTCCTGTGATTTGATAAAATCCGGGCATGAATAAACTGGGAAAAAGTGGCTCTTTTCCTTGTTACCTGCTGGTGCAGCTTGACGAAAATCAGGTTTAATGATAAGTGACTTACCCGTTTCGGGATAAGCCACTTTATCCTTAGCTCATTCCGCGAGCCGCGCGCTGATCTCTTCCCCTTCGGCCTGGGCGCTCAGTAGCCGCTCGACGAGGGTAGATCCCTTGGGTACCTTGATCAGCCCGCCTTTACCGATGGTGGCGGTGAAGAGGTACTTGCCTCCGGCGGAGACTTCCATGGTTTCCCCGGTGTACATATCTGGGAAGGTGAGGACGACGTGTTTCTTGGTTTCCTCCGCCAGGACCGGGATCTCAGCACTCTTTTTCCGCGGAGCTGTGACCGGTTCTTCTCCCTTGGCCTCAATACCCTTGGCTTTACCCTCTTCAAGGGGTCGCACGTCGATGTGTATGCCGAGGTCTTTTTCGATCCTTTTGATGTTACTGCCGGCTTTGCCCAGTAGTCCGGCGATATCCCGATCGCCGACTCTGACGACGGCGCTGTTTTCGCCCTGCATTTCCACTTCCACGTAGCCTCGGACGTGTTTGCCGATCACTTTTTGGATTTCCCGGGAGGCGAGTTTCATTGTGGCTTTCTGCGGCGCCTTTTTCTCGCTTCCGATGGGCATGACGACGACCTGCTCGCCATACGTATAAATTTCATACTCGGGCCGGTTTGTCTCCATCTCTTTGACGAGGATGACAGGCCGGGCGAGATCGGCTTCCTGCATGCCGTGGGGGACTTTGACGGTGAAGGTGAGGTCGTAGACTTTCTCTATGGCACCCTTGTCGATGAAGACTACCGTGTCCACGACTTGTGGGATCACGCCCAGTTCGATGCGGCCGATGAACCGCTGGATGGCGTCTATGCCTCTGGTTGCGTGGACTACGCCGATCATGCCTACGCCGGCAAGGCGCATGTCTGCGAAGATGGAAAAGTCAGGGGTTTTACGCAGTTCGTCGTAGATGGTGTAGTCAGGCCGGACGAGCAGCAGGATGTCTGCGGTGTTTTCCATGCTGCCTTCCAGCGGCGCGTACTGTGTGATCGATTCGGGCAGCTGCAGGTCCCTGGGGGATTCCATGGTCTTGATGATGAAGTCGTGGGAAAGTAAAAATTCCGCGCACGCCTGGGCGAAAGTCGATTTACCGGCACCGGGCGGTCCCGAGATGAGGATGCCTCTGCGCCTCTCGATCAGGCGCTCCTTAAAGGTCTTATTGAACGCGTAGTCCTCGAGGTTCAGCTTCGCGATCGGCCTGACGGCGGTGATCTCGGCGCCGTCGGAGAAGGGCGGCATGGCGATGGCGATGCGCAGCGAGCCCAGCTGGACGACGGTGGCACCGTTCTTTTCCATCTCGATGAAGCCGTTCGGATCGTTCTTGGTACGTTCGAGGATCTCGTGAGACATATGTTTGATGTCTCTGTCCGTGAGTTTTCTATCGTCGATCTTTTCCAGCCGCATCTGGCCGATGCTGCCTCGTTTGGCCATCGGCTCAACCTCGGCTTTGAGGTGCACCGACATGGTATCATCGGTAAAATAGTCCATGATAGACAGCGGCTTGAGCATCTGCTCCCGCTCGGGCTTCAGGTATATCACTTCGATACCGGTAGCCCGTGCTACGCTCGCCTGCACTTTGTCGCTGGTGACGAACTTCGCCTGGTACTTCACCGCTATGCTTCGGATCATGAAGTCGATCTCGCCACCGGGCGCCAGCCTGATCTGTTCCAGCGTAGGCCGGGGTCCGGTGTACTGGAGCTTGATCTCGCCTGCCAGGCTCATGTCGTGCAGCTTCCGCAGCTCTTCGAGGCCGTTAAAGCCGACTTCCCTGCCGCGGTTTGCCTGGGCTTCCAGCTCGGCGACCACGGCTTCGGGTACGATGATGATGGCACCCCGGTACTCTCCGTCCTCTACTTTCTGGGTGATGCTCCCGTTGATGATGGTGCTGGTGTCCGGCACCAGCTTTAAGTCTGTCATACTCGCTCCCTGTTGTATTTTGCGCGCTACGCTATAAAGTATACTCTCAGTTCCCGTACACGTCGCCCGGTTCGAACGTTTTCTCCCCGACGATGGTCCCGTCAATGGTTCGGTAGAAGCAGGAGCGGTAGCCCGTGTGACACGCCCCGGTATCCTGTTCGACCAGTATCAGCAGGCAGTCACGGTCGCAGTCGATCCGCATCTCCTTGACCTGCTGATAGTGACCAGAAGTTTCGCCTTTCTTCCACAGCTTGCCGCGGCTGCGGCTGTAATAGTGTGCGATGCCGGTACTGCAGGTGAGGTCAAAAGCTTCCTCGCTCATGTAGGCGAACATAAGCACTTCCAGCGTGCTGGAATCCTGTACAATGACTGGCAACAGCCCTTCCCTGAAGTCCGGCGCTATCATAGTGGCATAATGTGCGTTGTGGGGCATATAAGTTATGTACGAAGATAAAACTGTTATATCTCGCACTCGGTACACGTGGTACCACGAAAAAGGCTCCCGGGTCGCTCCCGGATATGGCTTATTTAGTTTTGAGTAAGATGACGGAGAACACCATTACGTTGAACATGAGTGTTGCCGCGAGGCCGCCTATGACCCCGTAACCGGTACCGAATAGGATACCCATTGTTCCGTTGAGTCCTACCCCGATGAAGATGAGGATGAAAGTATCGATGAAAACCAGTGCGTTCATCAGCTTAAGGACCGGAGTTTGGTACATGACTTTAAGGTTCATGGGCATTTCCTGTAGGTATTTCGGGTGTCTTGTCACAACCGCTGAATCGTAGATTGGAAAAATACCCGAATTTCATTGTACAATAATTTATTTGGAGATGTATGCTATTAATAGGTATTCTACCACATGTTTATTTAGGAATTATTAATTAGGAATGGGGAAGCGTTAAAATTTAAAAAAGCTTGAATATCATCGTTAGCCGGCGAAGTTAGCATGCGGTTATGACTCTGGATTCGGACAGGCAGAGTTTTCACCGTTCTGTGACCGGGCAATACCGGTCGACAGCTGGTCGCACATGGCGGACAGCTCCGCCAGCTGTGCCTCACGTATGGGATCGTTTTGTCCGGTAGCGGCCACCAGTACTCCGATCGTACGACTCTCGGTCAGTAGCGGGATGGCGGTAATGCTTCGTATACTCCGGCTTCGGGCCAGTGGGTCAAATGTTCGGACAGAGGCACAGCGCCGGTAGTCCTTGATGAGTACCGGGCGGCCACGGTAAAATGCCTTGCACTGCATCGTCGGGCTGTCTGGATCGGGTGTTTCCCGGCCCAGTGGGAGAGGAGCACCAGAAATATCCCCTTTTTGTAACCTGAGAATAAGCTCGCTTCCGTCGTACAGGTACAGCCATGCGAACTTAAGCCGGGAAGCGTTCATGATGATATCCAGAGCCTCATCGACTAGATCTTCTGTGCGTGGGGCCTCTGCGATGATATGACTCATGCGTAAGAGAGCGTGTAGTAAGGTGGCGTCCCTGACAGTGATGATACAGCCGGTCAGTACCCCGACAGGGTCGCAAAGTGGAGTGGCGATGGTAGCGATAGTCATCCGGCGGCTTCCGACGGAGATCGCCAGGATGTCTTCAACAGGAGAACGAGTTTTTAACGCCTTATAAACGGCCATCTGCTTTCTTTTCATCGGCTTTCCGCCGGCATGCTCTGGGTTTAACCCGTTTAGAACGTCTGCAAATACCCGTCCTTCAAGCAGTTTCTTCTCGGTGCCCAGCATTTGCGCTATAATGTTGTTGGCAGTCACCACGATACCCTGGCAATCGCAGACTGCGAGTCCGTGGGGCAACATAGAGAGAATGTTCTCCGCGTGGGCGCTTCGTAATACAGCCATTTTATCGCCATTCTCATAGCTGCCGGGAGTAACGTTCATCAGCGAGACAAGGATAGCGCTGGAATTTTTTGCCATGTCGCCCGCAGGCAAGCAGCAAAAGACGCTCCCATGGTCAGGACATGAACCCCACTGGGGCATGCCGCTTGATACGGTAGATCGGAGTGCCTGAGCGATACCGGCCGAAGGGATGATCTCATCCAGACGCATGCCTTTTAGGTCGGTTGTTCCAGCCATGGCACAAAAGCTGTCGCTTGCGTCGATCACCCGGTAATCGCAGGAATCGACTATGGCGACCATTGAGCCTGTTTCCCGTACCTGGGACAGCTCTGGACGCTGGCGCACAGGGGGAAGAAGCCGGTCGATGCCAGACGAAACGATGTCGCAGAGCGCCTGTACACAGCCGATGTCATCTTCGATCAGCCGGGAACCGGCATAGGCAGTGACTTCCAGTACCCCGATGCTGCGATCGCCGGGCCGTAGCTTGAAGTACCTGGTTTCCATAATTCGATCGTCAGAGGTGTCATCCAGGGCGTTACGGGGTTTTTTCCGGACGCCGCCATGGGGAAATACCCGGGTCAAGGTCAGCGGTGGCCGCCCTTCCACATATATAGACATCCGGGCGATCTTCAGGTTCAGGGGATCCCCGATCAGGTCCATGAATGACATCGTCATGTCATCCATATCCCGGGCTTTAACAGCGATTCGGGCCGCTTCTCTCACCAGCTCACTCTCTGTGACATCGATTCCGGTCAGCAGGACCCCAACTACTTCCCCTTCTCCGTACAGGGTGATACCATGCCACTCGACGTTACGGATTTTACCGCCCCGGGTGACTATCTTGCACCGGGTCACAAACCCGGGCTCTATGGTATTGCCTTTAATTGCCCGCCGGAGACATTTTTTTAGGTCTCCTGAGACGACGATGTCAAAGATGCTTTTTCTCATGGCTTTTTCTCTGGAATACTCCGTCATTCTTTTTGCTTTCTCGTTAAAGAACGCGATGTGAAAATTGACATCGACGGCGATAGCTGCAATGCCCAGGCGCTCACACGCCTCTAGCTGGCCGAATGATTCCCTCGCGCTGGAGTGTCTGGTTCTTTCCGCAAGCATAGATAGTTCCCTGACAGCTAAGTCATTAATATATTATGTATTAAATATATAAATTCGCCCTGCGGATAATTAACTTTATAAGCTTAACCGCCACCAATACAGGCTATGCAAACCAAGAAGCTGCTTAGCTTTAATAACGTCCTTATCGCTATGCTGATCTTCATACCAATCAGCATCGTGTTGGAACTCATCCACGCAGATCCGATCATCGTATTCATCGTAGCCGCACTCGCGATTATACCGCTGGCCGGCTTCATGGGTAAAGCGACCGAAGAGCTGGCCAAATATCTTGGTGCCGGCCTCGGAGGGATGCTCAACGCCACCTTCGGTAACGCCACCGAGCTTATCATCGCATTCTTCGCCTTGCAGGCAGGACTCTTCGAAGTCGTAAAAGCCTCGATCACCGGCGCGATCATCGGCAACGTGCTACTGATTACGGGCTGTGCGATGTTCTTCGGCGGCCTGAAGCGGAAAAAACAGACGTTCAACATGCAGGCACAGGGTGTCGGCTCGACAATGCTGGCCATCGCTGCCGTAGGTCTGATCCTGCCCGCCCTCGCGGCGCATGTGCTGAACATAGGTGATCTGGAGTCCCTGAGCCTGGGAATTGCCGGAGTACTCCTTATCACGTACATCTGTAGCCTCCTGTTCTCGCTGAAGACTCACAAACACCTCTATGACTGTTCTGAGGATGCAGATGAATGTAAGCCCCACTGGTCCATGAAGTTCGCCATCCTGATCCTGCTGCTGGCCACCGTCGTGGTCGCAGTAGAAAGTGAAATACTGGTTGGCTCAATCGAGCATGTCAGCCAGACAATGGGCCTGACAGAACTGTTCATCGGTGTGATCGTCATTGCGATCATTGGTAACGCGGCCGAGCACAGCTCAGCCATCCTCATGGCAATCAAGAACAAGATGGACCTGTCCTTGAACATCGCTACCGGGTCGAGCACCCAGATCGCGTTGTTCATCGCACCGTTGCTGGTCTTCATCAGCTACCTCCTGGGGAAGCCGATGAACCTGGTCTTCCACGAGTTCGAGGTCGTAGCGATCGTGGCTGCGATCGTCATTTCGAACATGATCGGCTCTGACGGCGAGTCCAACTGGCTCGAAGGTTTGCAGCTGATCGCGCTTTACGTGATGATGGCAGTGGTATTCTTCTTCATATAGAAGACAAAGTAATTTCAACACGGGCCAGTTTCTCTTATTTATGAGAAAATGGCCCGCCGATTTTGGCTTGATGATACGCATGGCGCTCACCATGGTTCTGCTGGGTGTCGTCTACCTTGGATTTTTAACTGTTCTGTACTGGCTGGGCATCGACCCCACTATGCTGATGATCATTGCCGCAGGCATGCTGGGCATCCAGTATTTCTTTTCAGACAAGCTGGTGCTCATGAGCTCCGGGGCAAAGGTCGTGTCTCCGGAGCAGGCACCTCAACTGCACTCCGTCGTCGAGCAGCTTTGTGCCGAGGCAGGCATACCGAAGCCAAAAGTTGCAATCATGTCCACCGATGTGCCGAACGCGTTCGCAACCGGACGAAGCCACCGTAAGTCGGTGATCGCAGTCACCACTGGCTTGCTCCAGCAGCTGAACCCGGAAGAGGTGAAAGCAGTGCTGGCACACGAGCTCAGCCATGTAAAGAACAGGGACGTGGCAGTGATGACTCTTGCCAGCTTCATCTCTACCGTAGCCTATTTTATGATGACCTCGTTCATGTTTGGCGGGACCTCCGGGCGTGACCGCCAGGGAGCAGGCAGTCTGGTCATCGTGTATGTCGTAGCCCTGCTTGTGTACTTTGTCAGCCTGATACTGGTCCGGCTTCTCTCCCGGTACCGGGAGCTGGCTGCGGATAGAGGTTCCGCCATCATCACAGGTAAACCAAGGACACTGATTAATGCGCTCACGAAGATCAGCGGCCAGATGCAGCATATTCCCAAGAGAGACCTTCGGGCGGAACAAGGCTTGAACCAGTTCTTTATTATCCCCGCGATCAGCGGACGCTCTATCGCAGAGCTGTTCTCCACACACCCGAGCCTGGAAAAGCGTATTCGGGCGCTGGAGCGCATGGAGCGGGCCATGGGGCTCTCCTGATGGGCTTGCTTGATTTTTTAAAGCTGAAGTCGATTAAAGCCAGCTCTGCAGGCATGGCCAGCCTGAAAGACGGCCGGGAAGCGATGGAGCAGGCTGGTTTGCAGTTCTCAGGCAAAGCCGGTCTCTGCTACAGAGCTTCGGCTATGTGCAAGGATACGATCAGTAAAGCGGTACGATATCCCCGGAGCATGGGCATTACCGGGATGTGCAGGGCTGCGGATGACTCGTATGGGTGTACGTGGATCCTGCTGGAGGACGATCAGGTCGAGAGGACGGTCGCATCAGCCATGGCCGCATTCGACACATTTGAGGCATCAGGCTGCGAGCCCGAATTCCTCTGTGCAGTCTTCGCTTACGAGATGGACAGCCAAAAGGTCTACTGGATCTACAACAGGCATGGAAAGTTCTATCCGTTTGTGCCCGTAGCGGATGACAGGGACAACGAGCTTGAGCTTAGCCTGAAGAGACAGCTGAAAGAGACCATGCCGTTGGAGAATGTGCTAAGCCAGTGGTACCCTTTGTGGGGTATGCCCATCTAGCCAGGAATGAGTCCTTCGCCCACAAAGAGCTTCCGGGCTTCCTCAAAGGTCATGTCGGAGGGAGGCAGGATCAGGTCTGACTCTTTGATGGTATACGGGTCCATAGGCATTCCGTTCTTTTTGACCAGCTCGATCAACAGGTCGTAGCTATGTCTAAACCCTTCCCGGTCGTTACTGGCAATGCTCCTGACAATGGCGTTGTCCAGCGCATTGATCTCCTCGTAGTACAGCGAGGGCATGATATACTGGTTATCGTTGAGAATGCGGACGATCAACCCTGGTTCACCTCCGATTGAAGGCTCATGAGTGCACGATTCACAGATTCCCGGTCCTCATCAGAAATTGTTAGGTCAGGCGATAAAGTAGTACAGTTTGTAGAGCAGTTTTCTATCAGGCGTTTGGACTCTTGACAGCACTTCCTGGCCATGGCCGAATTTTCCAGTGCCCGAACTACCGCAAAACGAACCGTTTCCAGCTCTTCATCGAGACCTGCCGTTGATTCGCTGATGCGTGAGCGAGCATCGACAGGGGAAAAATCTGCAAGAAATTCTTTCTCATTTTCACTGAACGTGTGTACTTTGATCCTGAGCGCCTCCAGAAGTGACTTAAGCTTTACCCGCTCAGTCTCCAGGGAATCGATCCGGGAATGGAGAGCGCCAAGCTCCCGGGAAATCAGGATCTTTAAGTATAGTGCTGAGGATGCCAGCCGGTCATTTCGTTCCCCCACAGACTTACGCGCCTTTGCATTAAGCTCAAGGATACAGCCCTCGAGCCCCGGTATCTGCGCCTCAATCTGCCCGGTCAACAAACCGTGCCCCATGATGGCCTCTTCTACAGAGGTTCGGAGTTCCTCGTAGCTTTTATACGGGTACCCGGGAGAGCCGGCAATTACCGAGCCCTGCCTCCTGGACTTAGCATGTATGCGGGCGGTGAGCCTGCTGAACAATCCCATTATGATCCCGCTATAACATACGTGTTGATTCTATAAACGCATTATCCGGGAGGTGAGCTGCGGAGGCACTCCATGGCATAATAGGCAAGCTTTTCCCGGTGGTCGGATGAATAATAGTTATTACGGGACATGCGAAACAGCGAATTAGCCATATATAGCGGGTTACGGGCTACTGCGCCTGCATAAACGGTCTCCGCATCTTTGAAATGGCTGGCATAAGACCGGTACAAATAGCCGATGTATGGGTCTGCCAGGTAAGGATTGCCCGTATACAGTATAGCCTCGTTGAAGAGTTCGCCAGCCATCATGCCGAGGTCATAGACAGGGTCGGCGGCTTTTGAACGCTCCAGGTCTATGGCATACATATGTCCGTCCCGGAACAGAAAATTTGACACGGTGACATCGCCGTGCACCAGTGAGCGCCCTGCCTTGCGAATCGAACTGGCCCGGCACCACCGGTGAACGAGATCGCCAGTCTCCTTCAGCGCCTCTAGCTGAATAGAGCCGCTGTAGAAGGATTGTTTGGCGTGCCGGATCAGTTCATTTTTAACGGAGCGGCTGCCGGTAGTCATGCCAGTCCGGGTCCTGATGTGCAGATCGGAGAGAAAACCCGATAACAGATCCAGCTTGCGGTAGATTGAATTATCACCGGTCTGTAGCGCTGCGGCTGCATAGTGTCGAACATCTTTGCCACAAACGGCTTCCTCGATGAAAAACAGCGCTTTTGTGTCGCGGCAGATCGGCCTGACGCACCGGGAGTGCTTTCCGCCTGCCTGCATCCGCTGCAGAGATTGGAGGCATTCGTATTCCCTGTTCAGGCGACGGATGAGCCGGGTCGTGGAAGCTCCGGGATCGACGAAAGACTTGAGTACATACTTCCTGTGTTCGTCTCTCACCTCTAGAAGGAAGACCGGATGTGAGCCAGGTAGTCGCGTTAGCGACATCTCGGGCGTATACCCGAGCTTCATCGCTTTCCGGACTGGATATCTGGTCAAATGGCGGTATAGCCGGCAATACTTGCTAATCGGGCCTTCTTCGATGACGATCCCGGCCATTATTTCAGCTCTTCCAGAATTTTAAATAACTCATCCACCTGGTTGATGACAAAGTCTGGCTTCGCTACGGCCACATCTTTATTGCCATACTCAGTCATCAAGAGCACGCTTTTCATGCCTGCATCGTTAGCTCCTCTGACATCACGGGTCGTATCGTTGCCGATGTATATGGCTTCAGAGGGTTTCACGCCGAGCCTGCGAAGACATTCGCTAAACAAACGTACATCGGGCTTACGGTACCCGAACTCAGCAGAGACGATGATCGACCGGAAGAACCCGTGGATGCCGAGCATCCTCAGTTCCGGGTACGCGTGATCCTGCTGTGCATCCGATACGATGCCGAGCAAATAGCGATCTTTCAGCTGGCTTAGGGTCTGGTATACGCCACTGTAGAGCTTGACCTTCCGGGCAGCCAGTGACCGCTGGAGCTTCACCAGATCGCTGACGATCGTACTGCTATTGATGTCGGGGCCGGTATAAGCGTACTGGTTTTCGTACAGGATCTCGTACCAGATTCTCCGATAGTCATGTTCGGGGTACTGTTCCTTGTTGTACTTCTTCTGCTGCCCTTTCTTCTCATAGAAAAACCACCGAAGCTCGTCGGTAGAAAGGTATATGCTCTGGTACTTGAGGTACGCCGCCAGTTGATCGTATACAAAGACGTCGTCTTCTTTCGTCTTGATGTCGATCAACGTCGTGTAAATATCGGAGACAACCGCCTTTATTCCCAACTGATATCCCTCTCGCCAAAGGGCACGTGCATCGGAACGCTGCGCTCGGTCAGCCGGCCGGTCTTGATGTACTCGACACGCTCAGCGATATCGGTGATATGATCCCCGATCCGCTCCAGCGCCCTTGCCGCGATGATCAGGTAAATGATGTTAGTCGCGGTCCCGGGCTCATGGACGATCTCCTCCAGGCCTTTATGGAAGACTTCGCCGTAGAGTCGGTCGATTTCCAGGTCGTCGGTAAATACCTGCTCAAGGTGTACCGGATCGGAGCGGGCATACGAATCCATCGACTGCTTCAGCATATGTCCGGCGATCTCAGCCATCCTCAGGATCTCCATGGAAGTCCCGGATACAGGCTTGTTTGCCAGTGCCCGGGTAACCCGTGAGACTGATACAGAATAGTCCCCTATTCGTTCCAGATCAACGATGAGCCGGTATGTGGCAGCAACAACCCGCAGTGTCTTGCCTTCGAGATTACTGCCGAAAGCATCCAGACACTTCTTATCGATGGCAATGTTCAGCCGATCGATCTCTTCATCACGGTCGATGACCTTAGCAGCCAGATCAACATCCCTGTCGCCCAGAGAATGTACCGAGTCCTGGATGGACTGCATCACCAAGCCGGCCATCTTCAGCGTATCAGCTACGATCGACTTGACTTCAATCAGTTGCGGCATAGACATCGTCGGCGGATACCGACACATCAAGGTTATGCCCCAAAAACTTAAGATCGTCCCGAGGAAAAAGATTCCACTGGGCAGTAAAATGTATGTTTATATTGTGATGAAATCCTGGTAAGTCAGTGTATCGAGCCATTGCATATAAGCCTGTGATGGAGTACGATCGCTGCGCTGTGTAAAAAAGTTAGAGATCACCCATCTCGCACCACTTGCCCTTCCCCTCCCACATCCGTAGCACGAACGGGAAGGGTATCTTGTCCTTCAGCTTGCCATGCACGGATTCGCACAGGTTCTCCACGCTTGGGTACTCCACGATCTCGTTCAGGCATCTGTGGTCGTACTCGCTCAGCACTTTCCGCAGAATGCTCTTCAGGTCATAGAAATCCATGACCATGCCGGAGCCTTTCTTTTCGCCTTCGATGATCAGTTCAACTTTGTAGGTGTGCCCATGCATTCCGCCGCAGGTCGTGTGCCCGGGCAGAAAATGTGCACTATCGATATACTCTATAACTCCTAGTCTCATTTACAAACACCCCCACATTCGGTGGGTCTGGGGTATTACTCTCACTTCTTCGACAACATCCTTTGCCGCTTTTTGCAGATCTAACACAAACTGCGGGGATACAGCGCCCACGGACCCGACAGGGGTCACGGGCTGCAGCACAAGTGTAGAGATACAGTCGCTGATCTGGTCCAGCGCATGTAGCATATCTTCTTTACTTAGATCTGGGTTCACTATGATCTTACAGAAGCAGTCCCTGAAGCTTGTCTTTCGCAGGATGCTAAACGATCGGGCCGTCGCGTTGAAGTACTTCTCGTACTGGTCTTTGAAATCACAGTGGGATTTGAGCTTGAAGTCGCCGGATACGATCTTCACCACATCCTTGACGTCCTTGGCGCCATCGGGAAGCGTCATGTTGGTCTCGAGGTAGAGTGGATACTTTGCGCCTTTGAGGTCCTTGATGAAGCTGGCGTATAACAGTGGCTCTCCCCCGGTCAGCGATATCGAATGGATACCCGGGTCTTTCTCCGCGATCTGCAATAGCCTCGACGGAGTCATCGGGTTTTCCTCGGTGGTAAACTGCCCGGATCCCGGGCTGGCTTCGACCTGGCACTTTTGGGTGCTGTCCCAGTCCTTGGGCGTATCACAGTAGAGGCACTCCAGGTTGCACTTCGGGAACCGGACGAACGCCTGGCGGTATCCTACGTAGGGCCCTTCCCCCTGCACGCTGACAAAGATCTCTCTGACCGGCGCCTTCATGAGAACGCCCCCAGCGGGCGGGATTTTCGCATGTCCCGCTGAATATCGTCGCACTCGGATGCATAGCGGCTGCCGATCTCAGCCATGAGATCGTCAGGGTCGGTGACACCGGCCTTTTCGAGACTGCCCCACTCGTCGCAGTGGACATTTATGGCAAAATGGATCTTGTGACTGACAGCACTGGCGGATGCAATGGATATTGAGGCTTTCTCACCGTTGAAGAACAGATCATCGCCGGATCTGGTCGAGTAGACTTTGCGATCCCGCAGTGCCTCTGCGGCGATGCAGGAGAGAAGCCGCTGGCGAGTATAAGCGAGGGCGATCGAGGTAGAGTCGAAGTGCTCCGCTATGAAGTGGATCATGTCAGGGGAGGATATCTGCTCCTCGTTCAGCTTGTCCTCAAGGTCGATCATGTGATTGGGCGTAACGTCGCACGGGCCCCGGAAACACACGATGCTGTCCTCCTGTACTTTGTAGATCGTATAAGCCCACAGCGAGCTGATCTGGCTACCGTCGTACTCCATGGTCCGATCGGCTATGATACATTTCATTGGTTTATGCCTCCTGTAAAAGGGTCGGCTATCCCTGCCCGGTTAAAAGCCCGGGCTCGCCTCATGCAGCTTTCGCATTTGCCGCAGGGCTTTTCGGCTGCGTAATAGCAGCTCCAGCTTAAGTCTAACGGAGCACTAATCTTCATGCCCGCTCGGATGATCGCTTCTTTATCGAGATGGATAACAGGAGCGACGACTTCAACCTTATTCTCACATGAAAAAGTTAAGCTTTTGTTTACCGCATCCACGTAAGCCTGGGTGTTATCGGGGAACGTCGCACCCTCTTCTGCGTTGAAGCCGCACACGATGCGGCTGTAGCCGAAAGCATCACCATAAGCCGCTGCAATATTGATGAACGCGCCATTCCGGTTCGGCACCCATACCTGATGGGCGGTCTCCAGCGCACGACCAGTGATATCGTCCAGTTCAGCTTCCGTCGGCTCCGGCACTCCGGCTTCACGGCTGACCAGCGCAGTCTTAGTGATGGCTTTCAGCCACAGAAGATCGATAACGATGTGCTTGATACCATAACGTTCACAAATCCTGCGAGCCATCTCAATCTCTTTGGATGCCGCCCGCTGGCCGTAATCGAACGTGATTGCGAGAGCAACGCCGTGCTCATCATGCTCTTGCTTAAACGCCACGACAGAGTCCAGCCCGCTGGAAAGTAATGCAATTGACTTCAGTTCTTAGCCCCCTTCTTCGTGCGGCCCCGCCGCTCGTCAATCTCATCGAGCGCATCCAGGAGCCGCCTGAGGGCGGCTCGAATTGCATCGGATTGGCTGACATATTTTTTGTCTTCGCCCACGTGAGCCATAAGGTCCTCATACAGCTCCTGCGGGATGTCTACACAGATTTTTGGCATGATATACCCCGGGTATTACCCCAGTATTACTTTGATAATATTTATAGCCACCTGTACAGGGCTATGTAAGCACTACAATAATAAAAAGTATAAGCGCGGATTATTTCCCGAGAAGAAAGGATTTAATATCCTATGCTTAGTCACTCAGCATGAGGTATCAGGTGGGTACAATAGCTTTTGCTGTCGTGGTATTGGGAGCAGTACTCATCGCCGCCAACTTCAGCTACGGGCTGGTCCACGAGACCGCCCACGCCCTGGTCGTAAAAGCCCTGGGTGGGCAGGTGTTTGGTATATATGTCAATCCCTTCGGGCTGGATGCCTTTACGGAGCACTCGCAAATGGCGGGCCCGAGTTTTATTCTGATTGAACTGGCAGGTTTAGGCGCTACGACAATTGCTGCGATATTCCTGACCATGATAGGAAAAGAGGCCGTACCGGCTTTCTTCGCGCTACGCACGGCGATATATGCGCTGAACTATGCCCCGGGAACGGATATTTCGAACGTTTATTACGCGTTTGGAAACGCAACGTGGGCAATCTCCGCCGCCATTCTTGCGATCAACCTCATCGCTCTTGCCTATGTCCTGGGACGCCGCTACGCGCCGCCGACACTCACAAGTCTTTTTTCATCTTTATCGCGTGAATATCCTGCGCATAATAGTGGGGAATGATGTGCTTCTTCTCGAAGCCCAGCTTGCAGTAAAGAGCGATGGCGCTATCATTACTCTCCCGGACTTCCAGAAAGCACTTCTCGCATCCGGCTGCTTTGAGCCGGAGCATCAATTCCTCGGTCAATGCGGTACCCACCCCTTTGCCGCGCAGCCCATTGTCAACGTCCAGCGTGTATATCCGGCCATAGGTGCCATACCGGTTCCTGTTGAGGATACCGATGATAAAACCCGCAAAATGGCTATCGATCTCGGCAGCCAGCGTTATTCCAGTAGGAGATGTCAGCAGGTACCGTAGCTGAAATTTGGAAAACGCCTCGATGTCAAAGCACATGTGTTCCAGACGTTGCATCTCTGGAAGGTCTTTCAGTCCCGCTTCGCGGATTTTTAGGGAACTGGACCCGATTGTTTGCTGCATAAAATCACTGATGTAAAGAACCTTAGCGATTCCATTAGAAAATAGTTTCCGGTGCCGGAAAGAATGGAGTGTGCAGAGAAAATGAGCGGTGAGGGGTGGAAAAAATAGAACAGAAGGTTATGAGATGTAAGGAAAAGTAGTAGACGTGTCATCGGCGTTTCCTGGAAGAGATTCGGATAGAGATCAACATAGCGGCTATCCAGACAGCGATCAATGACAGTATGGTAGGGATACCCGGTGCAGGAGAGGCTGTGTCCAACGGTATGGGCGAAGCAGACATACTCTTCGGAGACGGGTGCAGACCCACAGGCTTCTCTCTGGTGATGAGGTTGTCATAGGTCTTCTCCCAGAGAACGTTCCCGTCAAGGTCAATCTTGAGAAGGTGCGGGCCGATCAAGCCTTTTCGATCATAACCCTGCCAGTAGCCCTGCATGTTGGCCGGACCTGCGATCAGGTAGCCGTCGGACAAGGAGATAACAGCACCCGGATTTTTCAAACTACTGCCCGGGTAAGTCTTGTTCCAGGCCTGGTTGCCATTCAGATCTGTTTTCAGGAGATATAGCATGGTAGAGTGGTCGTTCCTGTCACTGCTGATAGCGGAGGTTCCCACAATAAGATAGCCATCTGTTGCCTCCATCGTAAATTTGACCACGTCTCCGCCGGGGCCTGTGAGGTAGTTACGCTCCCACGTCTTATTGCCACTGATGTCAGTCTTGAGGAGACTTACCTTAATAAACTCTTTAGGTAAATAGCCGTAACCTGAATCGCCTGCCAGAAGGTAGCCATCGCTGGCAGGGACCACGGCCTCACCCCGGTCAACACTCCCGCCGTAGTCACGTTTCCAGATCTGCCGGCCATTAGGGTCGGTCTTGACCAGGAACGAGACAGACCTACCCAGATCCATGACGACGGAGGTCCCGGCCACGAGATAGCCGTCCTGTATGGCAACGACAGCATTTCCGCAATCCTCGCCAGATCCATCGTAAGTCTGATACCAGCGCACGTTGCCATCCTTATCGATTCCGGACAGGAAAGATCGGCTAAGAGAGCCAAATGCAAAGAAGGTGTCCTCGTGCCGGGGAAAGGGATATGCTGACCCTGTAAGAACCAGTCCATTATCTGTCGATATCATTGTGGACGGGTAAACAAACCGGTCTGGCTCGCCAAAGGTTTTCAGCCACGACGAGTTACCGTTTAGGTCGGTCTTGAACAGATAGAAGCCGGTGCTGTTTTCAAAGATTGTGGTACCGCTGATAACGTAGCCATCCGGTACGGCTGCCAGGCCAAACACTTCTCCGAACGGAGTATATTCGCCGTAGGTCTTAGACCAGACCTCGCTACCGTTTAGATCTGTCTTAAGCAGATACAGGACGCTCCCGAACTCATATTCGACCTTGCCAGCCACGATGTAGCCGTCGCTGACGGCGATCATAGAATGCCCATCGCTTTTCACTATCTTACCCGAGGATATGGAACCGGCCAAAGCTGGCACGGGAAGGATGAAAAGGAGCAAGAGAAGAAACAGCGCAGGCAGGACAAGATGCCGGACAGTTACTAACGATACCCCTAAAATATTATCCGCGATTGTGGTTGACCTTATCATTCACCCGCACTCACCTATACTGAATATGACTGGCTTTTGTACAAGCGCCTGCCATGCAAGCGTAAAATAATGAAGGTATGTATATAGTATAGTTAAATATAAAGATTTTTGGTTTTACACTTCGAGAAAATACCCATATGAAGCCCTGCACCCGAGAGGATTTAAGTGCCACGGCGGAACTGTGCCCCGTACCAGCCTGATTTGAACAGCATAGCGGCCATTTTACAGAGCAAAAGTTAATGTGTCACTAGTATCTATTATGGTCAGAAAGATGTCCGCGGACATGTCTTAGTTGTAGATTTGCAGAGGGACCCCGATGATTAAGAAGCTTTCCAGCCTTGGCTCGCTTGAAGATGTCTTTAAGCGCCGGACCAGTATCGAGTCGGCAATGGATTCGGCGAAGCGGATCGTCGACGACGTAAAGGTCAACGGCGATGTAGCGGTCAGAAAATACACCAGGCAGTTCGACGGCGTAGACCTCGAAGCCTTCGCACTCACCGAAGGCGAGATCGACAGCGCCTTTGAGCTCATCGACTACGAGACGCTGGAGCACCTCGAGCATGCCATTGATAATATAGAGGGTTTTCACTCGCTGCAGATGCCCCAGGGCGATATGTGGCTGACGGAAACCAACCCGGGCATTCGCCTGGGGCAAAAGTTTACGCCGCTGGCCAGTGCCGGGGCATATGTGCCCGGGGGCACAGGCTCTTACCCATCATCGGCCCTGATGCTCATCGTTCCCGCCAGAGTTGCCGGAGTACAGGATGTCATCGCCTGCACCCCGCCGCGAAAGGACGGGACCGTGCATCCGCTGACAGTTACTGCGATCGCCATGGCGGGCGCAAGTGAAATCTATAGGGTCGGTGGCGTACAGGCCATTGCGGCCATGGCATTCGGTACCGAAAGCATCCCGAAGGTGGACAAGATTGTCGGCCCGGGAAATGCCTATGTCACCGCTGCGAAGATGTATGTCAGAGGTGCCTGCGAGATCGACATGCCGGCTGGCCCGAGCGAGATCGTGGTTCTCGCCGATGAAGCGGCGAACCCCGTATTGATCGCAGCAGATATGATCGCCCAGATGGAGCACGATGTGAACTCGCTGGCCGTTTTAATGACGCCTTCGGAAGCCCTGGCGAAAGCGGTAGATGCGGAAATCAGGCTCCAGTCTGCCACTGCGGTGCGCAGGGATATCATCGAGAAGGCCGGGTCGGTTATCTACGTGACAGATGACATGTCAGTAGCGATCAGCGCCTGTAACGAAATCGCCCCTGAGCACGTCGAAATCATGGTTTGTAACCCCATGCCGGTGTTGAATGGAGTGAAGAACGCTGGCACCATCTACGTCGGAGAATATGCCCCGGTAGCCGCCGGAGATTACGCCAGCGGCGCCAACCACGTGCTTCCCACCGGTGGGTACGCCAGGACCTTCTCTGGCATGAACACGATGCAGTTCATGAAGACAACGAGTGTGCAGTTTATAGAGAAAGAAGGACTCGAAAGTATCCGAGATACGATCGTGGCGCTAGCCACAATCGAGGGATTTGACGCTCACGCAAAATCAGTTATAAAGAGGTTTGAACGATAGAGGTTGTAAAGATGAAGAGGACACATTATTCTAAGGATATCACGCCAGAGATGAACGGGAACTCCGTCATCGTGAGCGGCTGGGTTCATGAGATCAGGGACTTCGGCGGCCTGGCATTCTTAATTCTCAGAGACAGGGAAGGCCTGGTACAGGTCACAATGCCCAAGAAAAAGGTGCCGAAAGAAATCGTAGATATCACCAAAACCCTGAGCAGAGAATCTGTGATATCGGTTGGCGGCATGGTCAAGGCGGAGGCAAAAGCCCCACACGGCTACGAGCTGATCCCCACGGAGATCGAAGTACTGTCGATCGCAGACTCACCTCTGCCCCTGGACCCGACCGGTAAAGTACCGGCAGAGCTGGACACCAGGCTGGATGCCCGTTTCATGGACATCCGCAGCCCGGAAGTCACCGCAATATTTACTATCAGGTCCCACATGGTCAAGGCGGTCAGGGATTTCCTGTCGGCCAACGGCTGCCTGGAGATCGCCACCCCTAAGATCGTAGCCACGGCCACCGAAGGCGGCACAGCGTTGTTCCCGATCGCTTATTTTGACCGGGAAGCCTTCCTGAACCAGAGCCCGCAGCTCTACAAGCAGATGATGATGGCATCCGGCATGGACCGGGTATATGAGATAGGCCCCATCTTCCGGGCGGAAGAGCACGCCACCAGGAAACACCTGAATGAAGCCACGTCCATCGATGTAGAGCTCTCGTTTGCGACCCAGGAGGATGCGATGATTCTCCTGGAGAACACGATATCCTACGTGTACACCCACGTCAAGGAGAACTGCGCCAGCCAGCTCAAAGTCCTGAACATCGACCTGCAGGTGCCAAAGACGCCCTTCAGGCGGGTACCGTACATAGAAGCGATCGCTATCGCGAAAACCAGCCCGGAGTGCGCACACCTCGAAGTCGGCGACGACTTAGATACAGCGGCAGAGCATGTCATCGGAGAGGCCCTTGGCGAGCACTACTTCATCGTAGACTGGCCGACAAAAGTCCGGGCATTCTACTCCCAGGCATATGACGACAGGCCAGAGGTATGCAAGGCCTTTGACCTGATGCACCCGAGGATGGAGCTGTCCTCCGGCGCCCAGCGTGAGCACAGGGTAGACCAGCTGACCAAGAACCTTGAAGACAGAGACCTGAACCCGGACAGCTTCCAGTTCTACCTGGATTCGTTCAGGTTCGGCATGCCACCCCACGCAGGCTGGGGCCTGGGTGCGGAAAGGCTGCTGCAGACCATGCTCAACTTAAACAACGTCAGGGAAGCAGTCCTGTTCCCGCGAGACAGGGTCAGGATCACCCCCTGATCCATTTTTCTTTTAAGTTTATCATCAAAGACGAAGCACTTTAGGCGGACATGGAGCAATGCATCTTTGCAGACGGAAAGACGGAAAGAGAGAGAGAACTCATGGAGGATATCAGAGAGGCGGTTGAGTGTCACTTTGAGGTGTCTCCAAAAGAAGTCGATAGCAAAGTAGAGATATTCATTACAGGTCTAAATTAAACCTCCTTTTGGTGAGCCTTTCTCAATTTATCGAGGATATGTCCAGTAAAAATTTATCTGTATTACCACGTAAAGAATAGCCTATGCGTTTCCTGGAAAACATCAAAGCCATCTTTCGCAAAGACTTCAAACTATTCCTGATCATCAACGCCATCTACTTTGGCGCGATCCTCCTCGGAGCCCTCATCGCCCTCGCATACCCGGACCTGCAAATGTCACTGGTGATGGCGACAGGACAGACGTACGCATCCGGCAGCCCGCTCAGCAGCGTCGGTGATGCGTATTTGTCAGGCAACGTACTCGTTGCAGCTGTTCTGACGTTCCTGATGAACTTCTTCCTCGGGACCATCGTTATGATGACGATCCCTTCGCTGATCATACCGTTCTGGGCATTGTTGTTCGGCGCATATCGAGCCTTGCTCTGGGGCATCATGCTGGTTGTACCGATCCCCGGTGTCATGCCGTTGAGCCTGCTGGCACCACACTACCTTACGCTGCTGTTAGAAGGAGAGGCATACGTCGTGGCGATATTTGCCTGCACAAGAGGATTGATCGCTCTGTTAAAGCCGAAATCGTTCGGCACGGACTCCCGGCTGAAGGCTTATAAGCAATCGATTATCGACAACGGAAAGCTGCTGGTCATCGTGGCGCTATTGCTGGCAGT
This sequence comes from uncultured Methanocella sp., assembly GCA_964548585.1. Lineage (GTDB taxonomy): Archaea > Halobacteriota > Methanocellia > Methanocellales > Methanocellaceae > Methanocella_A. The sequence goes on from CAZJRS010000051.1 coordinate 20,806, forward strand.
GGCAGCGACCTATGAAGCAGTTGAAGTCACCCTCTCGGCCGGAGCGGCAAACGTCACTCCACCGGGAACCCATTACGGGTTTTACGACGAAGAGTTCGGGGCAAATTCCAGCTACTCCAACTGGACGCAGAGCATCAGGGGAAATGAGTCATCCTGGACGAGCTTCATCCTCCCGGAGGGAAAGCTGACCAGGACCCAGATCATCACCGATGGCACCCCCCTGGACTTGATGATCATGGACAAGGATAATTTCACAGCTTACAACGCGAATCCCGGCGGTTCTGACTGGAGCTCCTACGTCTCGGTCGTGGGTGCGGTCAATGAGACCTTCGACTTCGTGCCCCCTCAGGAGGCTATGTACTGGATTGTCATGAGGAACAACGGTGATGAGGTAGTGAAGGTCCACATGCAGCTGAGGTATAAAAAGTAGAAGCAGATATCCTTTTTAATTTTTCCCGGCGGATCAACAACCGACCGAAGGCGATCGACAATATGCCCTGCAAGACAGAGACGATTACATGATACTTTAAAAATTAAAAAAGAGATGGTGGCTTATATTAAAGCCAGCCCTTCTAACTCACGGACAATTCTGTCAACAGCTTCTTCGGCGTCTTTCGGCTTCTTGCCGCCGGTGACGACCAGTTTACCGGAACCGAACAACAGCACGACTACCTTCGGCTTGTCGATCCTGTAAACTAAACCCGGGAACTGCTCAGGCTCGTACTCGATATTCTCTAACCCTAGCCCGATGGCGATGGCGTTCAGGTTAAGCACTGAGGCAAGGTCAGCCGATGCGACGATGTTCTGCACAATGATCTCCGGGGTACCGGTGACCGTGATGCCAACACTTTCCATCTTTTTGAATAGCTTTTTTAAGCCCAGGCTAACATCTTCGATACTCTTTGCACCAGTGCAGACGATTTTACCACTCCGGAAGATCAGCGCTGCTGTCTTCGGGTCTTTGGTCCGGTACACAAGGCCCGGGAACTGCTCGGGATCATAGTCGGCGCCTTCCATAGACAGGGTCAGGCTTTTCAGGTCGATCTCCTGCCCGATTGCGGTCGATGCAACGACGTTTTCAATCTTGATTGTCTTCCTTGCTTCGTCAGCTTTACTCAAAATTAGCCCCTCTTTATATCTTAATATATAACTTGTTAAAAGGAGTATTTATACTATATAAGCTATGCGGCAGATTCGTGAGATAAAAGCGCTCCTGATTGAATATGAATATAAATCTGATGATGACATAGTAAACTGGAAACCTGGAGAGAAGATATGGCTAAAGATGAACGAAAACACATGGTGCATCCGCTTACCTATGAAGAGATCAGACTACCGGATGGTCGGGTATTAGTATTGAAGGAGAGGCTGGAAGTATCGCTGGAGCGACGGCATGACAAAGGCATCGTCTGGTTTGCCAGTAATGATGAGCTGGGTATTAGTGCTTACAGCCACGACCAGCGCATTGTAGAACAAGATATCGCAGAGCAGATCGGTACACTTTACCAAACTCACGTAGAGTCGGCAGTCCCGAAAACAGGGAAGGCAGGGGCGCTTGCTGCGAAGCTCAAAGGCATGGTAAAAGAGATTCGAAGAGAAACGATAGAAAGGCAATACTAAGGTTCTCTCATTATAGTGATACCAATAAACAGGAATGTGAAGTTCAGAGGACCTCATCCTCACTTTCTTCCACATGCTCGTATAGATCTTTGGTATTGCGTGAATGACCGGCAGCAGGTAATCTCCTGATATTGGGTATCAGGCCCTTCTTTTGCTTTTTCGCATAACAAAAAAAGCTGGCGAACACATCCATGTCGTCGATGACTAATAACTCGCGATTATAAGGTACAATAGAAATATATTTCAAACACTTTTCCCCCGTATTTATACTGCCTATCAGGATATGCCTGCCGGAGACAAATAGTTCAGCAGACTAATCAGTGAAAGATGGAACGTTCTTCGCAGCTGGTTTGTGACGGGGTGACATCTTGCCATAGCTATATGCCCAACATAGAGTTGTGCCGACCGGCAGTATCACCTTACGAGTATCGGCTGTTTATAGACGGGGCATGACTGGGACTATGGTAATGGTAAAATAGTCGTGATAAAAAATAGACATGCTACTGTATGATCGCAGCGAATTTTTCCCGGATCATCGCTGCACTCCACCGGTTTCCATGACCGGGATAAAAGGACTTCGCCCCCGCATCCAGCACCTTTTTCAAACTCGGCCCGATCATCCGGGCATCTTCGGCCAGAGGCGGCATGCTGGCTTTGTCTTTAAAGACAAGGCCTCCAAGGTTGTCGCCTATCGCGCAGCTCCCGTCGGAAGCGAGTACTGACAGTGAGCCCATCGTGTGACCAGGCGTGGTGAGAACCCGGGCATCTAGCCCATAGGCATTGAGGTCCAGATCAGCTTTTACAACCACATCGACCTTACAAGGCTTCACCTTTGCACCGGTGAATAATTTGATCATCTGCCCGGTCATATTGATTGGAACGACCGGCGCGCTTTCCCCATTCTCAATATGGCCGGCATCGGGAAAGCCAGCCATGACCGGGACATTAAAAGCTTCCCTCAATGCCTTCAGGCCTCCATAGTGATCGCCATGGCCGTGGGTGATGATGACCAGGCCCACATTGTTTCGCGGTATCCCGTTTGCCTCAAGTGCCTGGAAGATTTTCTTCTCGCCGCCCGGCAGACCTGCGTCGATTATGGCTGCCCTGCTGTCGCCTTTCAGGATATATGAGTTGGTAAAGCTCTTGCCGGTAGGGATTATCGTGGAGGTCATAGTAAAAACAATTTGCTTATGTTATTAAAGGTTATCCGCAGAGCACTGATAGAGACTAAAAAGGTACATTGCACCATAGGTGCAAGCCTGGAAAACCGGAGGTTACAGGCTTATCCGTAAAAGTTTTTAAGAGCCCTCAGGGCATTCAGGGTGATCCATTTGCTCGGTGCGTCCTTGTGTTCGATGTCCACCCGGAACCGGCCGTTAAAGGTATTTTCGAGGGCCCATTTGCCTCGTTGATCCTGTTTTGAGATCAGAAGATCGATGGCTTCGCACATCCGTTCGTCCCGGTAGCCAAGGCGTGTCAGTATGCCGGTGATCTCTAAGGCATCGGTCTGATACATCAGAGGGAATCCGAATTTTCGCCAGCCGGGTTTGGACAGGCGGTTTAGGTTATGGCTTCGTTTGTATATGTGGTGGATGAGCAGGAATTCTACGCCCTGTTCGATCGTCTTTTTCACATCCGCAGAGCGCATGTGCTCAGGAATTTCCGCAAGGGCTTTCAAGGCTTTCACCACGCCCATATGACAGGTGTGCCTTCCCCAGCACATCTCATACAGATCGTAAGGCCAGCCGGCCGGAGCTTCCTCCACACCATCGTCGAAGCGCTGGTATGTGGTGATCCAGGTGATAGCTCGTTGAACCCGAGGATCTTCAAGATAGCCCAGACGGATCAAACTCCAGACCATGTTTCCGGTCAGGCATGGAATAACTTCGCTGTGCCTGCCTCCCCCGGTTTTTACCGCGGATGACTGAGAAAAGCCATTACTTGCCAGGTCCTGAGAATGGTTTAAGATGAACTCGCAAGCCGACCTGATCTGACTGTTTTCACCGTTCGCCCCCAGTTCGGCCAGAATGATGAGCTGCCAGGCGGTACCTGTATATTTAGCGGTGTAAAAGCGCCGGGGGTCCTCCCAGGCACCTTCTTCTCGGTTTTGGCCTGCCAGTATAGCGGGTACAACCCCTGTCTTCATGATGTCTTCTCTTGCCTGCACCACTGCCGGGTCACTGGCAGACTTCTCAAGAAGATCACACAGAGTAAAATAGCGTACCGAGGGATTGTCACTTTCCAGCAGCCAGCTGGTTGGGTCGGCCGTTAAAACAGATTTCCAGTTGGTCATATCGCGCATCTTCCTGGGACTATGATAATTATCTGCTATAGGACATATAGCCCCCGGTAAGATGAACTATGCGGTGGCTGACTCCCTCATGAAATGATGATTTCAAGTGGGGCTACTATAAAAATTACTGCGCCGGTTTTGCGCTGTTTAAACACACAATAGATTTCCCGTATTCTCGTGTCTGGTATACTTATGATTAATCCTGTATAATGAAGGGTTATTAGGCCTTGTCTTGGTTTATGGTGTGTA
>CAZJRS010000052.1:0-24611 GCA_964548585.1 uncultured Methanocella sp.
CGCTGCGCTCTTTTCGTAAGGCTATCGAGATCGGGGTGGACTGGATTGAGCTGGACGTGAGGCAAACGGCTGACGGCCATCTTGTTGTGATACACGATGATACCGTTGACCGGACCACGGACGGCCACGGCAGTATTCGAGAAATGAGCCTTGCGGAAATTAAAAATCTTGATGCAGGTAAGGGCGACAGTGTACCTACACTAGAGGAAGTGATCAACCTGGCGAAAGGCCGTGTCAAGATGATCGTGGAGATTAAGGAAGATGGTACCGAGGTCGAAGTGCTCAACGCCATCGAGAAGAACGACCTGGTCGAGGAGACCATTATTTCCTCGTTTCACTTTGACTCTCTCCGAAGGATCAAGGAACTCAGCCCTGGAATTATGACTGCCGGTATCGCCAGTAAGCTGCCTATCGAATTCCACCGGCTTCACAACGTTTTTCTGGCCGACACAATCTTCTTACGGAAAGACATCGTTTCAGCGGGCATTGTAGACGAGGCCCACAGGGACGGGTTTCTGGTCTGCGTCTGGAATGTGGACGACTCCAGAGATGTAGCTAAATATGCCGATATGGGCGTCGATTTTATCAGTAGCAACTATCCCGATCGGCTCAAGCAGGTTGAGTCTACTCTGGCGGCAGCTTAGTGCAAGCTATTGGTTATATCTAAAACAATTGCCCCGCTTCGGACATAATTTTTTTAAAACGTAAAGCCGCAAAGATCTGATCAATATTACAGACAAACCTTTGCGGTTTGCAGGCTGTCCCATATTTGATGGTGAGTGAACAAACGGGCGATTATCCTCCGTTTTATACATTTCCGGTTTTATCAATTCAATGTCAGGTCAACCCCTGTATATTGGATCGGTAACAGATGTTGCATATGGGCCCGAGGAGGAAAACGATCGCTGCGCTGTGCCTGTGCCACACAGATTTCACGGATTACGTTGGATTTCACAGATTGAAACTAATTTCACGGATGGAGTCGATTTCACAGATTACTAGTCGGTCCAAGTTTAATCGATCACTCCCGGGACGAATCTGTGTAATCGACTTCATCCGTGATATCCGAAAAAATCTGTGCAATCGGAATCAATCTGTGAAATCTGTGTAGCACAGGCACAGCGCAGCGATTGTATTGCTGAGTCGTACTGATACAAGGGCTGAGTTCGATAGCCGGTATTACCCTTTGGATAATCGCAAGGAATTATGGGACAACCTGCTTTGCGGCTTTGAGTTTTAGTATGATCTGCAAGATATTTTGTTTTTCGACGTCATATCATTCACATAGCCTCCCGGCTCGCCAGCGTATACTATTTATCACTCACGCGCTTATCTACACCTGATTTTACTCTCATTAGCAGGATTGATGCATCATGGCAATACACCCCATTGAGTTCAGGTATGGCACCCCGGAGATGAAGGCGGTCTGGACTGAGGAAGCCAAGCTTAGAAAATTGTTGCTCGTCGAGGCTGCGCTGGCCCGGGCAGAAGCGGAGGTCGGCATTGTACCGAAGGAATGCGCTAAGGCAATCGCTGATAACCTGGATAAGGTCGATCTCGAGCGTGTCAGGGCGATCGAAGATGAGATCAGCCACGACATGATGGCGGTTGTGCTGGGCTATGCGGAAGTATGCGGCGACGCCGGCAAGTGGATCCACTTTGGGGCTACCTCCAACGATATCCTGGATACCGGCCTGGCGCTCCAGCTGAAAGATGCCATGGATATCATCGAGGACAAGCTGCAGAAGCTCAAGATGGCTCTGCTTGAAAAGGCGGACGCCACCAGGATGCTGGTCACCGCGGGCAGAACTCACGGCCAACTCGCTGTCCCCACCACCTACGGACTCAGATTCGCCATCTGGGCGATGGAGGTTTCCCGGCACCAGGAGCGCCTCACACAGATGAGAACTCGGGTTGCCGTAGGCCAGATGAGCGGCGCAGTGGGTACTCAGGCTGCCTTTGGCACGGATGGCATGAAGATCAAGGAACTGACAATGGTCAATCTCGGCATTCCCTCTGTGGTTGTATCCAGCCAGATCATCCAGCGTGACAGACACGCGGAGTACATGATGTTCCTCGCGGGAGTCGCCAGCACTCTGGATAAGATCTGCCTTGAGGTCCGTCTCATGCAGCGCAGCGAAATCGGCGAGCTGGCCGAGGGCTTTGGCAAAAAGCAGGTGGGCTCTTCCACGATGCCACACAAGCGTAACCCGATCAACGCGGAGCAGGTATGCGGGCTGGCCAGAGTGGTCCGGTCCTACGTCGGGCCGGCGCTGGAGAACAACGTGCTCTGGGATGAGCGGGATCTGACCAACTCCTCCTGCGAGCGGGTCATCATCCCCGAAGCCTCGATCCTTCTCGATCACATCCTGAACAAGACCATCCGGGTTATCACCGGCCTTACCTTCTACCCCGAAAACATCAAGCGCAACCTGAACGTGCTCCGGGGTGTCCAGATGAGCGAGGCGGTCATGATCGCACTGGCCAACAAAGGCTTCGGCCGGCAGACGGCTCACGAGATCGTCCGGGAGGCATCCATGAAGGCGTTCGAGCAGGGTCTCACCTTGAAGCAGGCGCTGCTGGAGAACCCCGAGATCGCCGCGAAGCTCTCCCCGGCAGATGTCGACACGATCACCGATCCCGAGAAGTACATCGGTACGGCGGTCGAACAGGTCGATGAAGTGCTCCGCAGAGAAGGCTACCTTGCGAAGAAATAATATATAACAAGCGATATATTTACATACACATGGCAAATGATCGACTGCTGTTATTGCCCACGCTCAACGAAGAGGTTGCGCTGAAAGCGCTGATGCCAGAAATACCTCCCGGGTTCGACGTGGTCGTAGTCGATGGCGGTTCCACCGACGGAACCAGAGAGATCGCCGAAGGTGCCGGCCATCTCTTTGTGCCACAGCAGTTCGGTAAGGGTAAAGGCTGCGGAGTCCGCACCGCCATGCAGTATTTTTTACAGAATGACTATAAGTATCTCGCCATGATCGACGCCGATTACACCTGCGATCCCCGGGAGCTGAACCTGCTGCTGGACCGACTCGGAACCGGCTACTCAGTCGTGCTGGGGAGCCGTGACCCGAAGCTGCAGATCGAGCAACTGGGCCGTTTTTCACTATTTATCAACCGATCCACTTCCAAGATCGCCAGCCTCGCCTACCGGCAGGACTTGCCTGATATCCAGAGCTGCTACTGGGTATTCAACCGCAGGTCTATCGAGACCATCTACCCCGGACTGACCGCCAGCGGCTTTGATATCGAGTACGATATCGTCTTCAACGCATGGAAAGAAAATCTTAAGATTGGCTATTCTCCTGTGGCCATCCGGCCCCGCATGGGCGAGTCGAAGTTTACTAAGTTTTTACGGCTGAAGCAGATCTGGTTCGGGCTGACCTATGTGTACAGGAGCCTGGTGATCATGGCTAAGCAAGCTATGCCGGGAAGGCGCCCGGACGCCGATGTCCCGGTCACAGGGTCACACCGGTAGCCGCCCCTGTGAAAAAACCGGCAATTTTCTCCGGGTATAGCCGATCATCGACTCATTTTTAAACAGCTAACTGTCTGTCTCTGGTATGGATCATGTCGGAACAGATCAGCGTCAGGCGTCAGGCGGTCAGCGGAGCCAAGTGGATCGGCATCTCGACGGTTGTCACTTCCGCTTTCCAGTACCTCCAGGTGGTCATTCTGGCCTGGTTTCTCTCGCCTACGGATTTCGGCCTCATGGCCATGGCTATGCTGGTCATCGGCACTCTTGGGGCCTTCACGGACCTGGGCATTTCTAACGCAGTCATTCAGCGAAAAGATGTGACCGGAGATCATCTGGCTACCCTCTATTTGCTGGTGAACTTTACGGGCGTAATCCTCTTTGCCGTGATGATCCTGCTCAGTTCTCCGGTAGCCCGGTTTTTCGACGAGCTCCGGCTTATCGACGTCATGATCGGATCCAGCCTCATCTTTCTTGTCACGCCTGTCGGGCAGATGTTCCAGAACCTGCTGCAGAAAGATCTGCAGTTTAAGGCTATGGCAAACGCGGAGATCTCGTCTACTTTCATCGGCCTGTTGGCCTCTATCGTGCTGGGTTATTTCGGGTTCGGTGTCATGGCTCTCGTCCTGGGACAGGTCCTGTATTATGCCGTGAGAAGCGGAATCTTTCTTGTTCTCGGCTTGCCACTATGGAAGCCTCGCCTGCACTTCCGGATTTCGGACCTCCGGGGTTACATTGGCTTCGGCCTTTATCAGGTGGGAGAACGGATCGTCACATATGTCTCGATCAACGTGGTTAACCTGATCATCGGCAGATATCTGGGGGCTCATGCCCTGGGTAACTATTCGGTGGCTTACCAGCTGGTCGTTTTCCCCGTCATCCGGGCCAGCAGTATACTTATGACGGTTTCATTTCCGATCTTCTCAAAGTACCAGGATAATAATAGCTTCCTTCGTCAGGGCTATCTGGCTATGGCACAGTTCATCTCCTTCACCACCTTTCCGGTCCTCATGTTCGTGGCAACGACAGCACCCGTGTTGATACCAATACTACTGGGCCCTGCCTGGGCCGAGGTCACCCCACTGGTCCAGATCCTGTGTCTGGTGGGGCTATTCAAGTCGCTGAACTCAACCACGGTGCCGACGTACCTGTCGAAGGGGCGGGCCGACATCGGCTTCAACTGGAACTTCATCGTCGCCATAATCAACGCGGTTGTCTTCTTCCTCATGACCCGCTACGGTCTCGTAGCCCTGACCATCGCCTTCGCCGGGATCAGCCTGCTGCAGTTCGTGGTACTGCAGACGATCACGGGCAATATGATCGAGCTGACCTGGCGCAGGTACCTCCGGGAACTGACTCCCGATTCCCTGGTGAGTGTGGTGCTGGGGGCGGCGATCTTCGGGTCCTACCTGGCGGGAACCTCTCTAAAGCTACAACCTATTCCTCTGCTGGTAATAATGCTGGGAGTCACGATCGTCGTATACGCGGCACTCCTGACGTATTTGCGCAGGGCTTACCTGCGGGAGTTATGGGACGCTATCTCACCCGAATTCCACAATTTCTTTTCGTGAGGATTTCACCTATTTGTCCCAGTAATACTTCCATGCCGGATTTAAGAAAGCTATATAATGCTAAGCCCGCTATCTGCCATCTATGTGTGGCATCGCGGGCTTTATCGGTACAAATGCCAGGCAGCAGACCTGCCGAATGATCGGGATGCTTAGCCACCGGGGGCCTGATGGGTCCGCCCTGTGGGAGGGCGGGAAAGCTTGTCTGGGCCACACACATCTGAGGGTTACGGGGGACTATCCCCAGCCTGCTACTACGGACGGCATGGCTTTCACCTATAACGGCGAGATCTTCAACTTCAGAGAATTTATATCGGGCAGTAGCTCGGATACCGAGGCGCTGGCTTCGATACTCCAGAGCGGAACTGAGGGTTTCAGGAAAGCAGCCCCGGCCATCAACGGCGAGTACGCCTTCGCAGCCTGGGACGGGGCACAGATCCTGCTGGCCAGAGACCCTGTGGGTATCAAGCCACTATACTACGGGCATTCCGAAAGTGGCTTCGGCTTTGCGTCAGAACGCAAGGCGCTCCTGCACATCGGAATCCGGGACATCAAGTCGCTGACTCCTGGCTGCATTTTAGCCGAAGGCCAGGAGCACAGGTTCGTTGACCTGCCTCCGATGCGGTCCGAGATCACGGATGAGGCTGAAGCCGTGAGGCTGCTGGACCGGGCTATGGCCGAAGCCGTCCGGCTGCGCCTCCACCCCTCCGCTGCACTGGCGTTCTCCGGCGGTATCGACAGCGCCCTTATCGGCGCCATGGCACCTGATCTGCCACTGCTGGCGGTGGGCCAGCCCGGCTCCTTCGACGTCGAGGCTGCCCGCAACGCCGCAAGGCTCATGGGCGCAGAGAAACGTCTCACCGTATATGAGATATCGGAAAAAGAAGTAGAAGACGCCTTGCCTGGCGTTATCTACTCGGTCGAGAGCCCGGACCCGATGAAGGTCGCCATCGCGCTCCCCCTCTATATATTATCTGCAAAGGCCCGGAAAGACGGGTTTAAAGTGCTCTTGTCTGGCCAGGGTTCGGACGAGCTGTTTGCCGGTTATGCCCGGTACGAAGCCGGCTTCAGGGATGGGCGTTTGCAGTCGATGCTCGATCACGACCAGCACTGTCTCGCGGAGGTCAACCTGGAGCGGGACGACGCCGCTACTATGGCTTCTGGCATTGAGCTACGGGTACCATACCTGGACCTTGCTGTCGTCGGGCTCGCCCGACAGATCGACCCATCTCTAAAGCTCCATTTTAACGGTAAGGATTATATACGGAAATATGTCCTAAGAAAAGTAGCGGAGAATTATCTCCCGCCGGAAGTAGCCTTTGCTCCCAAGAAGGCCATCCAGTACGGCACTGGCGTACAAAAGACGCTGGAGCGGCTGGCGAAACGCCATGGGGCTGACCTTCAGGGCTATTTGCAGACGCTATACAAGGTTGTGCTTGCATGATCACCGAGAAAGACGTAGAACACATAGGCAGTCTTGCCTGTATTGACATAACGCCCGAAGAGACCGGGCTATTCGCAAAGCAGTTCAACTCGATCCTGGATTACTTCAGGGAGCTGGACGAGGTCAATACGGAGGGCGTGGAGCCGACGCACCACGTCATCGGGCTGACCAACGTCTTCCGGGAGGACGTGGCTGAGGAGTCGCTTTCGCAGGAAGATGCCACAGCCAACGCGGCCCGCAAAGAGAAAGGGTTCATCAAAGGGCCGAGGATCGTGTGACCATGGCTGGCTATCTAGAATCTGCTCACAAGACGTTCGAGCGCATCGAAAACAGCAAGCTCAACGCGTTTATCACTCTCAACAAAGCACAGGCGCTTGAGACGGCCAGGGCTGTCGATGACGGCCGGATCACCGGACGCCTCGCAGGAGTTACAATTGCAGTCAAGGACTGTATCACAACTAAGAATCTTCAGACTACTTGCGGCTCAAAAATTTTACAAGGCTACATACCGCCTTTCGACGCAGAAGTCGTGGTCCGGCTCCGCCGGGAAGGTGCAGTCATCACCGGTAAAACAAACATGGACGAGTTCGCCATGGGCACTTCCACCGAGAACAGCGCCTACGGCCCGACAAAGAACCCTTGGGACCTCACCAGGGTGCCAGGCGGCTCCTCAGGCGGCAGCGCGGCAGCAGTCGCGGGTCTGGAGAGCCGGATGTCCCTTGGGACAGACACAGGTGGCTCAGTACGTTGCCCGGCAGCGTTCTGCGGCGTAGTCGGTATCAAGCCGACCTATGGCCTCGTGTCTCGGTTCGGGGTGGTCGAGTACGCGAATTCGCTCGAGCAGGTCGGCCCGATGGGCCGGAACGTCAGCGATGCCGCTTTATTACTCGACGTGATCGCCGGGGGAGACCCCAAAGACTCGACCAGCGTGGCAGAAGCCGATAAGGTTTGTTACACCGATTACCTCAAGGAAGATGTCAAGGGCCTTACCATCGGAGTGCCCAAGGAATACTTCTCCGAAGGAATCGATAAGAAGGTCGAGCAGTCAGTCTGGGACGGCATCATGAAGCTCAACGAGCTCGGGGCCGACTACAAGGAAATATCTTTGCCGACTACAAAGTACGCATTATCCGCTTACTATATCATCGCCATGTGCGAGGCTTCCTCTAACCTGGCCAGGTTCGACGGCCTGCGCTACGGTCTTCGTGAAGGCAAGGATGAGAACTGGCATACGACTTTCTCCCGGATCCGGGCGGAAGGCTTCGGCTCAGAAGTAAAGCGGAGGATTATGCTGGGTACCTATGCGCTGTCCGAGGGCTACTACGGTAAATACTACCAGAAGGCGCTCAAGATAAGGACGCTGATCAGGCAGGACTTCACCAGGGCTTTCAAGGATGTCGACGTTATAGCCGCCCCGACCATGCCTACTCCTGCATTCCGCATTGGGGAAAAGGTCGAAGACCCGCTCTCGATGTACCTGGCCGACGTCAATACGCTGCCAGTCAACCTGGCCGGAGTGCCCTCGATCTCCATCCCCTGCGGCTTTTCCGGCAGGCTGCCGATCGGCATGCAGCTCATCGGCGACCTGTTCGCCGAGCCCCGGCTGATCCAGACGGCGTATACGTTTGAGACTAACACGAATTTCCAGAAGCTCCCGGAGGGATTCTGATGCAAGACCAAGCTGTCGGCAAAGAAGTCTACGTAATAGACGATACAGCCGAAATCATCATCGGCCTGGAGATCCACTGCCAGTTGAACAAGCTTAACAGTAAGCTGTTTTGCGGCTGCTCCACGAAACACCACGACGCCGAGCCGAACACTCACACTTGCCCGGTCTGTCTGGGTCTGCCCGGCGCGCTGCCGGTGATCAACAAGAAGGCTGTGGAGTACACCATCATGGTAGGCCTGGCTCTCGGCTGCCAGATCGCCGAGCACACCCAGTTCTACCGGAAGAACTACTACTACCCTGATCTGCCGAGAGGCTTCCAGATCACCCAGTACGATTACCCGATCGCCGCCGATGGTGCCCTGACCGTAGAGGCAGACGGTGGGGTCGAACGGACCGTCAGGATCCGGCGTGTTCACATGGAAGAAGACCCCGGAAGGCTGGTCCACCAGGGCTCCATCGAGACCAGCAAGTTCGTGCTGGTCGACTACAACCGGTCGGGCATGCCACTCATCGAGGTCGTCACCGAACCCGATCTGCGCTCGCCTAAAGAAGCGCGACGTTTTATCAACAAACTGCGCAATATTCTCGAATACCTCGATGTGTTCGATGGCTCGCTTCCCGGCTCACTGAGGGTCGATGCCAATATCTCCCTGAAGGGAGGAGCCAGGGCGGAGGTGAAGAACATCTCGTCGTACAAAGGAGTAGAGCGTGCGCTGCTCTTTGAAATTTCCCGGCAGCAGAACATGAAGCGCCGGGGTGTCAAGGTCGTACAGGAGACACGCCACTACGATGAGGAGCGTAACTGTACCATCTCGCTTCGTTCCAAGGAACAGGCTGAAGAATATCGGTACTACCCTGAGTCTGACCTGGTGCCTCTTGCTGTGCGCAGCTGGCAGCACCGGCTCAAGGAGTCGCTTCCTGAACTGCCTGGCGCAAAGCGGGAGCGGTTCAAGGCCCAGTACGGCATTTCCGACAACCATGCGAAAGTGTTGACTGCAGAAATTCGCGATGCCAACTACTTCGAGATCGTTGCCGGAAAGATTGACCCTGTCATGGCCGCTACCTGGGTGGCAGACTACCTTAAAGGCGAGCTGAACTACCGGGACCGGGATATCCGGGATGCGTTCGAGCCCGAGAATATGGTCTATATCCTGGAACAGCTGAAGCGTGGCATCATCACCGACAAAGGCGCCGTCGAGATCATCCGGACGCTCCTCGACGAGGGCGGAGAACCCCGGGAAATCATCAGCCGGAAGAGCCTGGCTAAGGTTGAGTCCGATATCACCCGCACGGCAGTAGCCGAAGTGATCAAGGAGAACAACGAGGCGATCCAGGATTACCGGTCTGGAAAAGCACAGGCGTTTAACTATCTCGTGGGAATGGTCATGAAGAAGACCCGTGGCAGAGCCGACCCCGCGGAGATCAACACGTTGCTGAAGGAGCTGCTTGAATGCACCTGATCATCACCGAGAAAAACATCACTGCTAAGAAGATTGCCCAGCTACAGTTCGGCAAAAGTACGAAGGAATCCAAGATCGAGGGCGTATCGGTTTACTCGGCGGGCGACACTTCCATCGTCGGTTTATCCGGCCACATCGTCAACATCGACTTCCCCGAAGCGTATAATAACTGGTCGGTCACCAAACCGGAGGACCTCATCCGGGCACAGACTGAGGTCAGGTTCACTCATAAAAAGATCGCTGTGGCGCTGAAGAAGCTTTCCAAGGATGCGACCAGCGTCACGATTGCCACTGACTTTGACCGGGAAGGCGAGCTCATCGGTGTCGAAGCCTACCGGATCATCCACGAGTACCGGCCCGATCTACAGTTCGACCGCGCCAAGTTCAGCGCAATCACAAAATCCGAGATAGACCGGGCTTTCTCAAACCGGGTGCCTCTGGACTTCGACCTTGCGGCAGCCGGCGAAGCCCGCCAGAGAATCGATCTGGTCTGGGGAGCAGCCCTCACCAGGTATATTTCACTCACCTGCGGTCGTCTCGGAAAAAGTTTCCTTTCTGTAGGCCGGGTCCAGACGCCACTGCTGGCGCTGTTGGTGGACCGCGAGAAGGAGATCAAAGCGTTCACCTCTACGCCATACTGGGAAATCTACGCCACACTAAACGAGGGCGCGGAGTTCATCGCCAAACACGAGCGCAACCGGTTTGAAGACAAGAAGGAAGCCGAGACCGCGAGGGCAAAGCTGGGCAATACGGGCACAGTCGTAGACTATCACAAGGATGCCAGGACTGATCTGCCGCCCATTCCGTTCTCGACAACCGAGTTCATCCGGGCAGCGTCCAGCATAGGCTTCAGCGCCGCCAATGGGATGCGAATAGCCGAAAACCTGTACGTCAACGGGTGGATTTCCTACCCCCGTACCGACAACACTGTTTATCCTTCGAGCTTAAATCTCCGGGAAGTACTTGAAAACTTCACCGCCGGCGAGTTCGGCGAGTATGCTAAGAAGCTGTTATCCAGAGAGCATCTCACCCCCACAAGGGGTAAAAAAGAGACCACTGACCACCCGCCCATCTATCCAGTGACAAACGCCAAAAAGTCCGACATGGCGGAGGATGAATGGAGGGTTTACGAGCTTGTGGTCCGCCGGTTCTTCGCCACGCTGGCTCCTGCAGCCACCTGGGAAACCCGGAATACGATCGTAGACATCTCGGGCGAGAATTTCAAGGCAAACGGCTCTAAACTGGTCGACTCAGGCTGGAGATACTACTACCCGTATGGGATGCCTAAAGAAGAGGTCCTGCCACAGCTATCTGTCGGTGAGACCCTCAAAGTCAAGAACGTCGAGATGCTGGAGAAGGTCACCCAGCCCCCCACCCGGTACGGTCAGGGCCGCCTGGTAAAAATGATGGAAGATCTGGGTCTGGGCACAAAGTCGACGAGACACGAAGCAATCCAGAAACTGTACGCGAGGAACTACGTGCATGGCAACCCGCCCCAGCCAACCAATACGGCGATAGCCGTGGTCGATGCACTCGAGCGGTACGCCGATCTAATCACCAAGCCCGATATGACCAGCAGGCTTGAGCATGATATGGATGAGATCGCCGAAGGCAAGATCAAAGAGGAGAATGTAGTCGACGAGTCCCAGGGAATGCTTCAGACCATCTTCGGCGAGCTGGATAAAAATCACTCTGAAATCCGGGAAGTGCTGTACGAAGGCCTGCGGGAAGACAAAATCCTCGGCAAGTGCCAGACCTGCGGTTCCGATCTGATCATTCGCAAGAGCAAGAAAGGCGGCCGGTTCATCGGATGCACCGGCTATCCGAACTGCACCTTCTCGCTTCCACTCCCGCCTTCGGGCACGATCGTGGCGACCAACAAGGTCTGCGAGAGGCATGCGCTCAGCCACATCAAGATCATGACCGGCGGCAAAAAGCCGTGGGACCTTGGCTGCCCACAATGCAACTTCGAAGAGTGGCAGAAGAAAAAGAAAGAGACCGCTGCTGCGGCCGGAGAGGCTACCACCGGGACTGCCACTGCGCCGAAGAAGACGGCTGCGCCGAAGAAGCCTGCCGTGAAGAATGCCTCGGCTGGAGAGGCCGATAGCACAACGGCCACCGTGCCTAAAAAACCTGCCGTAAAGAAAGCCGCACCTAACAAGGCGGCTCCGAAGAAGGTTGTCGAGAAGGCTCCGGAAGCTTGATCCGGCAGCCTTTTATTATCCTTGATAGGGATATTAGGCAATTATTTTAACAAATTGTCAGACAACGGCAGCTGGTCGAACCATTGTATCCTGGTTTGTCAACGAAATCTGTGTCCTATGAAAAATTGGTTGTTTTGGCTCTAGTTGAATTGCCGCCAAGCACGCCAAGAAGCCAAGAACGCCAAGGACTTTTTTAATTATAACTACGATCCGATATCATCGGTCTTGGCGGGCTTGGCCCCTTGGCGAGCTTGGCGGTATTTCAACCAACACAGGGCCAACCACCAATTTATCATAGCATCTCTTGAAAAACCCTTTTTCATAAACGAGTTCTGGCGCAGCGTATCGTTTGCATTGTTGAGAAACCAAGTATGTACAATATCTAACCGATGTCTTTACTGACATCCATCAGGATGCCCGCCGGGCAATCAACCATACCCAGCGCCGCTACGGCACCGATAATGCCTCTTTTTCCGGTGATCTCGTAAGTATGAACTCTGGACTTTCTGGCTGCTTCCAGTGCTTCCTCTGCCGTCACGATTTCTACCCGGGCCCGCTTCGTGAACTTGACCAGCGCCGGGCAGTTGCGCAGTCCGATTTTTATCGCCATCCCTGTGTTGTCAGATCCTGTTTCGGATTTCACGTACTCGATGGCTGTCTGGATGATCGAATCGACCAGTTCCGGTTTAGCTCCCAGCTCGATATAGCTGACGGAGTTGCCGGCTGTTTTTCCGGGGGCATCAGGGTACAGGAAGCCTACATTGTGGGAGATGCGGTGCACCCCGTCGATCGCCGATAGCAGGTCCAGCAGCGACAATGTTAATGCAAAAGTCGCCCCATGGTCAATGCTGTCTGTATCATCCACGGCAATCACGATGTGTTTTAACGCTTCGGTGGCAATCACGCCTTCGGTATAGAAGCCTTTTTGCGTGTATTTGACGTCCAGTATGCCGTCCGCCTGCTCCATCATCTCTGTCAGAGAGTATGCCGGTCCGCCGAACGTCCGTATTGTCTGGTATACCCTGCCGTCTTTCACGCAGACCTTTTTAAGGCAGAGCGACGCAGCATCGTCCATTGTCAATGTGCCCTGGCTGATCCGTTGTCTTAAAATCAGCCCGTTTTTGCGCACCCGGGGATTGCCTCTCGCGTACATGTGTTCGCAAAACGATATGCACCCCTCGCTGCGACACTCGTGGAAGATCTCAACGGTGCTTTCGTCGGCAGTTGTAAAAATACGCTTACAGGCTGTGGTCGGCAGGCTTCGTGTTCTCTTACGAGCGTAGCGGGCTCTGCGTCGGCCTGCCCTCTCTTCGAGTACTTCTACACATCCCTCATCGACGAACCTGTTGATCCAGTCCTGCAACGTGCTCCTGGGTAAGCCTGTATCCAGGACCAGGTCCTGTACATCAAAGTATCCCTTCTCGTGCGTGATCTTCTCGATCAGGCCGATCAGTTCCCTGCGCTTCTCAATCAGCTTAAGCACTGGTCAACATCCCGCTGATTAGTAGTTCACAGTGATCATAAATATATTTAATGAGCGTGGATGCACTCCGGCATGCGGAATGCTTGTCTCATTTGTTGTCCCTTCGTATGAAAAGGGTTTTATAGCATTCAAACGTGTGGATACTCGAAGCAGACTAAATCATTGTATCTAAAAGGGTTACTTCTATGCATCCGTCAGAGCCACCTGAAGAGAGTATTTTCACTAAAATCCTTGTTTTCGGAGCGCTAGCTGTGCTATTACTGATACTGGCTGCTTGTGCCTTCTTAATCTATGGTTTTGTGAATCCGCCACAGGATAATCCGGTGTACCCTACACCCACTCCGCTTCCGACGCATACCACTGTCATTACTTCTACTCCGACTCCTACTCCAGTGATAACTCCTACTCCTAAACCAGTACCCACGCTTCAGATCGAGCCTACTCCGGAAGCCACACCTACACCTGTGATCGATTATCAGTTCGACACCCGGGTGACCGACGGCATCAAGATCTCAACGCCCCCCGGTATCTGGAGTCGCTATATCGTCTATGACGAACTGATCGGCGATAACGACTTTAAAATTCATATCTATGATCTGAAGTCGCTGGGTGACACAGTAATCGCCACCGGTAACGTGCGCTCGAACGGAGCCGTCGGGGCTGGTAAAGTCGCCCTGCTGTTTGGTGATGATAATACCATTAAGCTGTATGATCTCGAGAGTAAAGCTACGCAAGTGATCACCCCTGCCAAAAACTTCCCCCGGGCGTTTCCAAACGTCTTCGGTGACTACGTTGTATACACAGGTTACGAGGGTGGCTACAACATCTTCAGCCTTTACGCTTTCAGATTGTCCGACGGCCTTAACAGTATGTGGGCGGTCAACGTCCCCGAGCCACGAGAGCCCCGAGGATATGATAACTATATCGTTTGGTGGAACATTGCCGACGGCAAGAAAGAGCTGATCCTGTACGATATTAAAAAAATTTCATCCAAAACCATCGGTGAGGAAAACTGCGACCACCCAAGAATCTACGATCAATACATCGTATATCATGGGCCCGATCACCACATCTATCTGTATGACATATCTTCAGGCAAATCCCGCAAGATCGTAGAGGGAGGACGCCAGTACAGCGCAGATATCTACGGCAACAAGATCGTTTACGACGATAACCGAAACGGCAACTGGGATATCTATTCATTCGATCTGTCGACCGGCAAAGAAACCCAGATCACGAACGAGCCTCACGATCAGATGAGCCCTCAGATCTATGGTGATAATGTCTTGTATATGGATAACCGCAACAGTCTCAACGGTAACTGGGATATCTATACGATAAGAATCTAATCTAATCAAATCTAATCTAATCTGATCTGATCTGATTTCTGTCTACGGCTGAGGAAACTGGGGTGATGTCGGTGATCAACTTAAACGCGTGGCTAAGGGAGTTCCGTTACAGGTTTTTGTTATTCGTTTCGCTGCCTGTACTACTGGGTACTGTCATCGCCTACGTGTACTACCCCGACAGCTTCAGTATCGGGTATTTTCTCCTTTCTGTCCTGGCAATGCTCCTGCTTCACTCGGGGACCATCATCGTCAACGACTATTTTGATTTTCGCAGCGGCACCGACATCCTGAACAAGTCCCGGACGCCGTACAGCGGTGGCAGCGGGCTTCTCCCCGAAAAAACGCTGCAGCCAGGGCACGTGCTGCTTGTAGGGGTCGGCTGTTTTATCATCTGCATCGCCATCGGTATGCTAATCGTATTGTTCCGCAGCCCTGCAGTACTGCTTGTGGGATTCGCCGGCGTAAGCCTGGGCATCGCGTATACCACGCCTCCTTTCAAATTATGCTACCGGGGTCTAGGCGAGATCGCCCGGCTACTGGCTACTCCGCTGATCGTCATTGGCGCTTTCTTCGTGCAGGTGCCCGTAACCTCAGTTTCCGGGTTTACCGGAGTTATCCAGGCTTTGCTGATCTGTATCGCCGCATCCGTGCCTGTCGCCTTTTTTAATACCGCAGCCCTGTATATTTTCGAGTTTCCTGATTATGAGGCAGACCGACAGGTCGGCAAAAACAACCTCGTGGTAAAGCTGGGTACAAAAAACGCATCATACCTGTACCTGCTCATGCAGGTAGTCGCCTATAGTTCGCTGATCATCGCAGTCGTCTTCAGCCTCATCCCCTGGCTTGCAGCCATCATGCTGGCATTACTACCGGTATCAGTCTATGCTTCCATGGGGCTTCTCAAGTACAACGCGGAAGCTCTGCGGCTGTTGCCATACCTGAAAGCGACCAGTAATGTGTATATCGTAGCAAGCCTGATCATGGTGCTCGCATTCGTGGTACGCTTCTGAATTAAAAATGAGGCCTTTTCTGGAAAAGCGGTATTTATGCTAAAAAAGTTATCTGCTGCGGTTCAGCACGTAATCGCCCAGCTGGTACAGCAGATCTCTTGAATGTCCCGGTCTCACCGCATCGAGGTGTCGTATAGCTTCGTCGATCTTATCGACCGCGATGCTTTCTGCCTTTGCTACCGATGGCTTGAGGGCTTCTCTTAACTCTTCACTGCCCATGGCTAGCATCTTCTCCCTTGTCAGACCAGATTCCTGGGCGAGCAGCATAATGATCGTCGGCCTGTCCATTTTCAGATCGATCAGCGTCGGCTTACCGAGTGAATCACTACTGGACGTGACATCCAGGATGTCATCCTTGATCTGGAATGCAATGCCAATGCAGGTACCGTATTGCTTAAGCGCTTTTACTTCTTTATCCGTGCCGTTGCCCACCAGTGCCCCTACTTCGGCTGATGCGCTGAACAGGGATGCCGTTTTACGTTCGGCGATCTTGAAGTAATCTTTGATGGAGTAATCTTTCTTCACAAGTTCTAACGCTTCACCTTCAGCCAGGCTCAGCATCGAGTTTGCGGCGCATTCGATGATGGCGCCCGTCATCTCTGCATTGCTTCGAGAAGCTTGGCGTATTGCCATAGCCAGCATTGCATCGCAGGCGATTAAGGCCATGTTGTTACCCCAGCGGTGATTGATCGTCGACCTTCCCCGTCTCGTTTCCGCGGCGTCGATGATGTCGTCGAGGATCAGCGAAGTATTGTGTATCATCTCAACGACAACCGCCGGGACGAGTGCCTGGGCAATGTGTCCGCCGACCGCTTCACACGAAATCGTGAGGAGCGATGCCCGGACTTTCTTACCCTTCTGGGTCATGGCATATTTTATCACTTCCGCCAGTTCAGGGGGCTCTATAACAAAAGACAGCATTGCCATCTCTTTGTCAATTAACGCCGCCCTGCTTTCCAGCACATTTTCTATCTCGACGGAAGATCCCTTCATAATATCATTTCCATAAGAACGTGCTCATGATATAATAGTTTGCTTTGAAATGCTTAACAGCGGGCGCAATAATTAATAATATCAGTTCTATAAACTTTAAATTCATCTATAGTCAAAATCAGGGTCCACGGGCGACGAAGATCAAGTCATATGTCACTTGCGCGCCATGGGGGTTCAACCTGAAATCACTGTATTTCAAGATATCCCGAAAACCTGCTTTAACCATCATGCCCTCCATTTTTTTCACTCCGACGGGGTTGTAATCGACCACATCGACGTGGAAAGCGGACTTTCCATTTCGTTCGATGATCGACAGAATGTTAAAGACGACCCGATCCTTGAAGTAATCAATTGCGAATATGAATGTTTCCCCACCATATGCATTATGATTAAACCGGGATGGTATAAAGCGATCCTGGTCCCTGCAGAGCTGGTCGAAATCCTGCATGTGGATAATACATATGCCATTATTTGTCAGCGACTCTCTCATGGTACAAAGCGCTTTTAACAGGCTCTCGTCGCTCTGTTCGTGGGTAATCGAGTTGCCCATCGATATGACGCAGTCAAACTTACGGCCAAGGGCCGGAAGCATCTCCTTTACATCGCAACAATGCAGCCTGACATCGAGCCCTCGTGCTTCCAGGTTCTGTCTGGCAATCTTGAGCATCTCCGCTGAACAGTCCACTCCCTCGACAGTATACCCCATTTCAGTCAGCATGACGCCGTGGAAGCCTGTACCGCAATGGCAGTCGAGTACTGATCTGACGTTTTCCGGAAGCACTCTCCGGAAGAATGGCTCCTCTCTTTTACGTCTGCGATCCCAATCGACAAGTAGGTCAAAGCGTTCCGCAAAATCGGAGTAAGGGTCCATTGTTAAAAACTGTTCTCAAAGACATAAAAAACAGCGCCAGATATCTGACGGCTGGCTGGAAATCACTGCGAGTTTTTATTAAAGATCATAGCTTCAACGTCAACTGGTTTATAATAACGCTTGCCACCAGTGCCAGTGCAAAGCCACCTATCAGTGTGTCAGTTTCCAGCATCGCCGTGCCGCTCAGCAGGTAAAACAAACCGCTGCACAAAGCGACGGCAAAGATCGTAACGCCAAGTGCTACTGCACTTCCCCCGATGATCGACGTCATTTGACTGCCGCCCGTACGCTGAAGCAATACTGCTGCCGCTATAAACGTGAGCGCGAAAACCAGTAGTACGATGGCGGAGGATACCGGTAGTGAAAAGTCGGTGAACATTTTTATGAACCCGAATGCCATCAACATCATCGCCAGAGCCATTATGGCTGCGATCAGGAATGCTCTTGCCAGCATCGTCCAGGTATCACGTGTCACGCTCGTCCGGGGCATAGTAGATCATGGCCTGCGAGGCCATTGATATATGGATACAGGCCTGGATATAACTGTTTTCCTGATGGTATCCCATGAGAATCAGTAACATTTTGTAATGCCCGGAGCCGGTGGACGATCGGATTCCTGGGGTTGCTTAGTTAAAAAAGATGCGGAACATCCGGTTATGCCGTGGATGTGGGGTCCACGTGGTTCTGTTGCCGGATAACCGCATCGACTGGTTTGCTGGCTGTGTAGCGTCTATGGAACGTAGATGCCACTAATAGGATAATCGTACACACGAGCGTAGCTGAGATTAACAGCGTACCGTAGCCTGAGCTGGTGAATAGCGTGGCCATGTCTGATCCCGGGGAATAGTTTATCAGGCTCTCGACTGTTCGCAGTGCGAGCACATATACGACAATATCCAGCCTGACCATATATGCCATAAGGGTTGCTAACGTCGTGAAAACGACGCCGCCTGCCAGCACAAGTGCTGCCTGATACTGGAGGGGCAGTACTGTATGAGTCGTAGCTCCGTCGATGCCTAGCGGGCTTACGTACACGTTAAACACCTGCGCCCCGAACGCTGTGGCCAGCACTGCGTGTCCGGCCTCGTGAACTGCCACGAACAGCACGTTCAAGAGCCAGAACGCGATGGGTAATGCAGCAATTTTTAAGAGGAACGCGAATTTCTGAACGTACTGGTTCGCATTTCCATTAACCCTGGGGTATTCCACGATATCACCTGTGAATTACCCCCCACACAATTAGTGGTAGGCTGGAGTATAATTTATATGTTTTGTTACAAATTTCTAATTAAAAAGTATTAGGCCATATCTATTATTTATGTCTTTGATACTGCCATATCTATGCGTTTATCCGTACAAAACTATTGTCCAGTTTCAGTTCACTTGTAGGGTTTTTTATTTGTCCTTTTGTCCGCGGGGATTTTTCTGTGCCTCTGCAAGAGTGTATAGTCTGGACGCAATCGCTCCGATCGCAGTGCACGTCTCAAAAGAGACTCCTTTGCCGTCAGTGATGTCGAGATGGTATTGTGCCATCTCGAAATACTCTTTGGGCAAACCCTTTCTTCCCAGGCCGATCAGGATGAAAAGCGGTTTATTCCTCGCCATCATATCTGCCACTTCTCTGGACGTTACTGTCTTCTTCTTATCCGTATGACTCGACGTGACGATCAGGGAGCCGAATTGTGCAGGAAACCCCTTTTGGGGGGTGTCCATCACATGAAGCCGCTTTTCATCCTGGAGCTTTTGCAGGTATGCGCCCGATTCCCCTATCGTGGTGTTGTCCTTGACAAAGTCCACTAATTCCTGCTTCTCGAAGTCATAGGGAAAGCCTACCAGCGCCAGGTTAAAACCGAAGGCGTAGGCGATCGGTGCTCCCCTGGCGATGCCCCTGTAGTGCGCTTCCACGACCTTGATCCTGTCATAAGTATTGTAAAGCCCGAGCGTTAGCATGATAAACAGGTGGAAATAAGAGCTTCGGGACGAAAAGCTTTTGGATATCCTTGAAACTTAGATCACTGCTCAGGCCAGCCAGGCGGGGTCTGGGTATCCCCTTCCAGGGCTTTGATGATCTCCTCGTCTTCCATGATGTCCCACGGGTTTTTACCTACCGACATGAACACTACCACGCCTGCCTCATTTAACACAAAGATCGCAGGCCCGGTCGGCTTATCGTATTCGTTATAAATGCCGTACTGCCTGATGATGTCACAGCGCTGGTCACTTAAAATGTGAAACGGCAGCCTGTGGTTATCGTGCATCTTCCTGTTGAACTGAACATTGCCTGGTGACACTACGAGAACATCTGCGCCATGGAACTGGAAACGCTCAAAATCGTCTTTCAGGTAATCTATTTGTTCACGGGTATGGGCATCGTCAACTCCCCTGACAAATGCCAGTACCATTTTCCGGCCTTTTCTAAAGGTATCCAACGAGATATCCCTGTCATTCTCGTCTTTCAGGGTGAAATCAGGCGCCTTGAAGCCTACCATAACATAAACCCGCTCGTACATGTCACTAGTAATACAATATGCGGGGTGAAAACAGTGACCGACAAAAAACGCACCCGGTTTGAACTGCTAATGCTCTTTGTGGTTCTAACCGGGCACTTTTTGTTTGACCTTATTGTTCTAAATTAGAAAGGCGGCATAGGCCGCCCTGTTTTTACTCCTGGCTCTTATCAATGGACAGGTCAGGCCCAGCGATCTTCTTTTTCAACTCTTTGGCCTGTATAGTTGTTTCTTCCAGGTCTTTCTTGAGCTGGCTTTCGATGGTCGCGACCGTGGCGCGAAGTTCATCGGGGTTGGGGATCTTGCCCAGTACGTCGTCAGGCTTGCCTACCAGTGTATCCACATCTGTCGGCTTACCTAGTTCGCCAACCGTCTCTTCGGTTGCGCCAAGATATCTGGCGGACTGTTCTATGACCTTGGAGATCTCGAACGGGAAGATGATCTTGGTCGCCTGCCCGTTGGCCATCTTCGCCAGTGTGTCCAGCGAGAGAACCGTCAACGCCTTCTTATCGAGGGGTGCTGCACCCAGGGCCATCAGCCGTAGGGCCTGTGCCTGACCTTGCATTTCCAGAATGCGTGAGACCCTGGTACCTTCGGCTTCCAGGATCTTGGACTGTCGGGTACCCTCTGCTCTCAGGATCATCGATTGTTTGGTACCTTCGGCTTCCAGGATAGCCGAACGCTTGTTACCATCTGCCAGGAGGATGGCTGCACGTCTGCGCCGCTCTGCGGATGTTTGTTCTTCCATGGCTGCCTTGACTGTGCCGATCGGGTCCACTTCTCTGATCTCTACCGCCTCGATCTTCACACCCCATGCGTCTGTGGCCTTGTCCAGGATGTCTCTGAGCCGGCTGTTGATCATGTCCCGGTTATACAGGACTTCGTCCAGCTCCATGTCGCCTAGTATACTCCTGAGCGTGGTCTGTGCAAGAGCGACTGTCGCCAGGTGATAGCTGGTGACCTCGAAATAGGCTTTCTCAGGGTCCATCACTTTGATGTATATGATGGCATCCACGTTCGTGGGTGAGTTGTCCTTGGTGATGACTTCTTGCTTCGGGATGTCTATCACCTGTGTCCTGAGGTCCATTTTGATTACGGTCGTAATCATCGGTACTACCCAGTTAAAGCCCGGGTTCATCCGGCCTACGTACTGGCCGAGCCTGATCTGCAGGCCTTGCTGGTATGGCTGAATGATCCTGACACCTGAGATCAGCACGAACACGATGGCAGCAATGAATATGACGCCGACGCACAGCAGCGTACTGCCAATTGATGCTATTTCTTGCATTCTCCTCCCTCCGAGATTTCTGTTTCTTTACAGACAAATAGATGTACGCCCTGGACCCGTGACACTGTCACGATCTGCCCGGCGTCGATTTTCTCGCTGGATGTAGCGCTCCAGATCTGCTCATCGATCTTGACCTTGCCATCGATGGAGCCCGGTACTATTTCCTTGATCACTTCGCCCTTTTTACCGGTGAGCGAATCAATTCCGGTCGTCACCGGCTTCTGGCCGGGCGCAAGCTTCTTGTAGAATATTATGGTGGCAACGCTCACCACTATGGTGACCACGGCAAAGATGATAAGCCCCCACGGGAATGTCAACAACCACGGCGCCACAACGACGAGGATGCCCATCACGATCAAGATCGTGCCAGGCACCGCGACGAAAAAGCCGGGTGTTAACACCTCAACCACTAATAGTAGCGCACCTACGATTAGCATTAACCAGCCTAGTAAGCTGTCCATATCGATCAACCTGTATTTATGATGTCTTTATTATTTATCGATTTGTACTCTAAGAGCAGCCGGCTTGACCGCCAGACACACTCCACTGACTCATAGGCCGCTAAGCATAAAATAGTTTATACAGTTTATCCAGAAACGAAACCCGTGCTACACACGAATTTTTATATGTACATCCGCCACACCATTTGCCTCGCTGTGCATGTGGCATCGCATTTCTGGCTTCCTCGATTTTTCGCCTGACTGACAACGCTTCCCGCACATCCGTCTGCCTGATTTCCGTCTCCCGTATACACCACCCTCCCATATATTCCATGGCGCAGTGGGTTATTACCTGATCTAATTTTTCGGATATGAGTAACGAATATGCTGCGAGCTTTATCCTGTCTGATCTGAAAATGCCGTTCTCCGGGGGTGCTGACGCGGATACAATGACTGGCACATACTGGCCATCTGCCAGGCTTATCCTGTCAATTCTTCCTGACATGCGCAGCTTATCCGAGTAAAGAGTGACGCGTTCTGCTTCCGGGTGTAACATGGCAGCCAGCCGGTCTTTTCCCAGCCTTTCCGATTCTCTGTTCAGCCCTGCAACGATGCAGTCTATCTGCTGTATCATCTCTGACCGGGCTTCGTCAGCCGAAAATCCGTACACGAATGGCATATCTTTGCAGGCCTTTGATATTGCCAGTCTCACGGCTTCCTGCGGGTCGTCCGATGCGAGGACGATGCCACAAGATCGGGATATCTCTCGGTATAGTTCCGAACGAACTGTCTGGGGAGATACTTTATCCTCTCTTTTTCTAAACCTGAAAAAGGCCAGGCGGGGACATATCATATAAGACGAGAGGTCGGAGACCCGGATATACTTGTTTGCAAAATTTTGCATACAATCTACTTGTCATCTAAAAATAAAAAATTATCGGGGAGACTCTAGCAGAGTTAGTGACTTAATCCACTCCCCTACCGGCTCCCGGGAGGTCCCGATCACAAGCACTTTGCCGGCGGGCGACTCCTCCAGCCTGCCTCTTGCTTCTATGACTTCTCCTTTCAAAGCCTGTCCTGCATACGTATGTGTATAGGATAGAACCATCGTCACTTCCGGGTGGTCTACTTTGTAGATGGCGGGGCTATCGAAGGCGAACTCTGCATCGGTGACTGTCGCGGTGATTGTCCGCATGCCCAGGTCCTTGCCTATCGTCAGCTTCGGTCCTATCTGGTCAAAGTCCCTGACAAACAACAGATCAGTCAGCACCCCGTCCAGCAAACAGCGGTTACCCTTTCGGTGCTCATGCAGGTAAAACTCCTCAAAGGGCAACTCGGGCTTTCTCTTCGCATAAATTTTTTTCCAGCCGGCTTCGTCGATGCCTTCGATACGGCCATCTTCGATGGCTTTTCGCAGCTGATCCCTGGCCTTATACCAGCTTTTTCCGTACACAATAAAGTCTACATCTGAAGTATCCGCGCCCAGGCCCACCAGCTTCGATCCGGTTATGCCCATGTCGCAGAACTCTACCTCGGACAGCGTCTCAACCATCTTTTTCGCCCTGGAATCAGTCTTGACGATGTTGATCAGTCCTTCATGGGGCTCGTACAGCTTCTGCACCGCGGTAAACGGTACAACCATTGCGCCCTTGATCCAGTTCGGCCGTTCCTTCTTGATATACGCGTAGGCCTCGTCAAAACCCATCTTTTTATAGGGGGTACAGTCTCGCGTTCTCTCACCGTCCGTGGCCGGAAGGTACCGGAGCAGACAATGAACGCCATCCTCATGATAATAGTCGACCACCGAAAAAATCCAGCCTTCCTTCGTTTCGATAAAATCCCTTAGCCTTGGTCTCATCTCTACACCATCCGCATCCTGTTACGTAATGATCCGGTTGCCCTCGGGCAACACAATCAGGGTATGCTCGGCCTGGGCGACCGGCGCACCGTCTTTCTCCACCAGCATCGGGTACTCTTTGACCGCTGCAGTACTGATCAATCCGTCCAACGCACCACTGTCGGCACCCAGCCACCTGCTCGTAAACGGAAATCCTAAATATGCACTGTTCAGCTTTTCGAGAAGCACTTTTTCCCTATCGCCAACCGCGTAAACCGCATCCCGCCTGATGACCTGGAAAATATTGCCTCCCGGGTTTCTTGTAATCTCCCCGCTCCCCGGTGTTAAGAACGGCTCGATAGCCAGCACATCGCCTTCCCTGATTTTCCGCGTTGACCCGTTATCATAAGCTGGTATGGTAAGGCCTCCGTGCAGGCAGTATCTGTCCAGGTTATGGCCATATAATTCCTTCAGCACGTTAAACCCGTCGGCCGATGCCGACATGGCTATTTCCCGGCCTATCTCCGAGATACTTATACCCGGCCGTATTATCTCGATCGCCTTACTCAGCGCCTTCTTTGAAGCCTGTATCAGGTCCGTATGGATGTCTGTCTCGACTTCAACGGTAAAAGCCGAATCCGCGATGTACCCATCCACGATGGCACCCAGGTCGATTTTTACCACATCGCCTCTCTCCAGGACCTCCTGGCTATCCTGCGCCGGCGTGTAGTGAGACGCGACCTCGTTGACCGATATGTTACAGGGAAATGCAGGCATGGCACCCATGCGTAGGGTTTCTGCCTCGACCAATCCCGCCAGTTCCAGAAGCGTTGTGTTCGCTCTAACCTTAGATGCAACGTTACGCTTGAGCGCCTTCACGACCTCTCCGGCCTTCTCGTAAGCTAACAACTCTTCTCCGGTCAACACTGGTGCCATTGCCGTTCACCGGTATTTGGCATTAAAACTATATAAATAACGCCGGCTCATGGCCGATG
>CAZJRS010000053.1:0-24477 GCA_964548585.1 uncultured Methanocella sp.
GATCTTATCATCACAAGAATCATTTTGAACCGCTTCACGGCCGTCAGCGAATGGGTCGCATCTTTTGGGAATATGATCATCTGTCCGGCTTTGACACGGTGCATGGTCCCTGATACCATGATATCGGCTTCGCCGTCAAGGATATAGACCATGGCGTCGAACGGCGCGGTGTGCTCGCTTAGCCCCTCTCCCTCATCGAATGCAAATACCGTCACTGTACCCGTCTTCTTACGTAGAATTTCTCTGCTTACGATGGAACCGTCATGGTACTCGGCCAGCCCGGCGAGAACGATGGGCCTGGCGAGCAGGCTCTCAGTGGTAGATTTCTTTGCAGGCATATGATCACTATTGTTGTATAGGCGGCCAAACGTTAAAAAAGTAAGCCGGCGATGTCGTGGATAAAAATGAAGTAGATGACCGACGAGGAGGATCTGTCGGGCATACAGGAGGAGATACGATTAGATCATCGATGATCCCGTCCATGCTGCTAATGACTGTGATCGTCGTCGTTTCTGCAATATGTACGCAGCATACTTCTCCGCAGGGCCTGGCGGTGGACTATAACATGGCTATACAAGTTTCATCATTGGAAGTCACCAGCCCCGCCTTTAAAGACGGAGGCCGGATACCGGTAAAGTACACCGCAGACGGAGACGATATGTCCCCTCCGCTGAACTGGTCGCAGGTGCAAGATGTCAGCGAGTACGCGCTGATCTGCGATGATCCGGATGCATCGTCTGGCATATTTACGCACTGGGTGATGTACAACATACCCAGCGGCTACACAGGCCTGCCGGCCGGCGTCAGACAGGAAGAAGAGCTGGACGACAAAACCATGCAAGGTTTGAACCACTTCGACAAGATCGGCTACGGCGGACCCGCACCTCCGCCCGGAAAACCACACCGCTACATGTTCAAAGTTTACGCCCTCGACGCGAAACTAAATCTGCCCCCGGGCATCACCAGAGACAAGCTGTTGGCCGCGATGAAAGACCACGTGATCACCGAAGGCACACTGACAGGGATGTACGGCAGGTAAAAGTAGCGCTTCGTACAGGATGGTGATGATCGGTAAAGGCATCGATGCTAAGAGCGGACTGATGTCCGCTCAGTAGCCGGGCTTGAATTTCTCTCCCTGTACGTAATGTGGCAGGTATATCATCCGTTTTCCGGTAATCTGAAGCTTAAAATCCAGCCGTTGCAGGACGCCGGGTTTTTCTGCGACTCCGGTGACGAAGATAAAGTCGGCCATCTGGGGCAGCAGATCCACTGTCAGCACACTCTTCGCCCTTTTAACCCCGGGCTCTTGTTTACCGGGCTTGTACTGTGGCGGGTTTCCCGTATGGTACATGGCTACCTCTTTGAAGTGCCCGGGCTCCATGTCATAAGCAGGCATATACATGGTGATATGGCCACTTTTTGACTGTCCGCCGAGCAGGCCGAACAAATTGCCGAGGCCTCCGCCCTGGATATTTATGTCCCCTATGCTGAAATCAACGTCTACTACCCAGAAGGGGAGATATACGCGATCGCCCCCGATACTTTGGGCGAACGCCCCGAAGTCGTAGTGGACTACTTCGGCATTGTTTCCTTCCCGGACGTGCAATGCGCCGCAGTTGTCGCAGAGGAACACGTTGTCGACATCCTTGGAGAACATCGGTGTCTTGCAGTTGGGGCATACGATGTGTACGATCTTGGTCACGATATCATCTCCCGAATAGCGACGGCGCGATCTTTTCGAACGCAGCATCTTCCACGTCCGAGTGGTCCTTGAACAGGTTATACCCACCCTTCACGTCGCCAGCAGTCATCTCTGCACCATGCCGGAAGAATCCGAAGGACCCTGCGGCGATCGCCAGGCAACCGGCGATCAGGAACAGCGCCAGCCCGAGGCTCTCCTTGGACTGGAGAGCGATGCCAAGCCAGAGGCTGAAGCCGATACCAACGCCACCGACGGCCATGCCCACCGCCATGGTGAGACTACGCCAGAGATAGTCGCCTGGCGCCCTTCCGGACAGGACGCTGCCGGTAATGCCGTCAACAGTCGCGAAGTACATGCGATCGGCGTACTTGTACCGGACCATCCAGATCGGGTAAAAGATAAGGGAGAGGTGCCGCGGGATCACGTTTACCTGCTTGAAGGTGACATGAGGCACACCGGTGTAGGACTCTGCTTCGGACTGTACCTGAGATATGCCTTTGGCCATGGCGTCCGTATTGGAAGTAGTAGCTTCGAAGGTCGGTATGCTACCCTCGTCGAGGATGATTGCTTCCCCTTCGAGGTTCCGCAGGTGGGCGACACCAAGGTCGCCCGCGTCGCTGGCTACCTGAGTCCAGTCGAAGTCCCTGGCCACCATCTTTTCCAGCGGTACCCGCTCGCTGCGCTTGTTCCGCTGCACGACTTTGTAGCCGCAGACCCAGCCGGCGGCTCTCGCCCGGAGGTGCCAGAAAGGCACGTAGATCGGGTAGCATTCGGTGATCTCGCCCCGTCGTCGCAGGTCCCGGGCCTTGAATCCGCCCTTCCACCAGCGTCGCACTTCAGCGATCACCTCATCCCGGTTTACGCGGTTTTTAAAGGTTATCCGGTGTACCCCACCGTCCCCTTCGATCGACAGGACAGCCGAGCAGTAGGGGCAGGACGTAAACTTCGAACCTTCGTCCATATTCAGCGCGCCGCCGCAATTGGGGCAGCTCATGGATAAAGATATGCCCATCTCAGAACCTCCTGACGACGATGTAGGCGGCGGCTGTGACGAATGGCAACGTGATAACTGCCGCTATGATGACAAGAAGCCATGCAAAAATCCCCGCGTCACCCATAACCAGAGAGAGGATCAGCCCCACTACCCCCTCTAAAAAGAAAATACCAAAAGCGGCAGCGGCAATCAGCAGATATGGCGCCGCTTTACGGGTGGGAAACTCGCCCGCATATACTTCGCCAGACGAGCCGTCGATCACGACCGGGTACTTGTTACCCCGGTAATCATACTGTATCGCCCAGATGGGGAAATATACCAGTGCCTGTTCCCGGGGGTTGCCCTCCAGGTTAGGCAGGTAAGCGGTCATCTCAATGTCGGGCTTGACCATCTCAACGCCGCCAGTACTATAGCTCTCGTCGAAGATCTTCAGGTCGCCCGCCGGGACTTTCAGGGAATGGAGACCGGGCATGGTGGTAGACTTGGCCGGCTCGACAAACACTTTTTCGTTGTCGCCGACAGTCCGGCGAAACATGTACACAGGGAAGTAGAGCTGCTTGAAGTCAGCGATCTTCGCCACTCGCTCCAGATCCCTGGCCATTTTTGAACCGGCGGTCCATCGCTTGAAGATTCCCTCTGCATCAGCCCGCTGAATAAAGAACGGCATGATGTAGAAGAATCCGGCACCACTCCGGTCGATATACAACTGAGTACTGCAGTGGCTGCACTTGACGAATTTTACGCCGGAATCAAAAGGTATAGGTGCACCACACCTGGTGCACCTGATCTCTGCCATTAGTTCACCCTATCTGGTTCCCGCAGTCGGGGCAGAACTTGCTGCCTGCAGCAAGCTTTGCGCCGCATTTGGGACAAGCGGATTCGCCTGCGGGCTGACCACAGGAGGGACAGAACTTAGCACCCTGAGGCATAGCAGCACCGCATTTGCTGCACGCTACAGACTCCTGCTTTGCGCCGCATGCCGGACAGAACTTAGCACCCTGAGGCACAGTAGCTCTGCATTTAGCACATGGGGTGCCCGCCGGAGCAGAAGGAGCTTCAGGCCCTCCGCTCTGCGCCGTAGGCGGCTGCTGTGGCTGCCCCATCTGGCGCATCTGGTCTACCATCATGTAGCCCATGCCGATTCCGGCGCCGACACCGACGCCTGCCCCGGCACCGCCACCCGAGGGGTTCTGAGCCGCCTCTCGCATGGCCTGCCCGGTCTGGTACTGCATATAATTCGTACCAAGGACACCCATGGAGGACCTTGTATCGACTGCCTTCTGGACTTCCTCCGGCATCGTGATGTATAGCCCGGAGAGCTTGTCCATGGTAATACCATAAGGCTCGAAGTGTGCCTTGGAACGTTCCAGCCATGCCTGCTCGATGTTAGTCAGGTTGGCAGCCAGGTCGGTCACTCCCATACCCGAATTTTTAGCGTCGCCCAGCACGTCGAACAATACCACGACGGCCTGGTCCTTGATCCGCTCTTCCACGTCAGCCGAGGTAGTATAGCTGAACGTACCCACGAACTGGTTGATGAAGTTCATGGGGCCGCTCACCTTGTACCGGAATTCGCCGAACACCCGGAGGTTGACGATGCCGAAGTCTTTATCCCGGAACACGTACGGCTGTTTGCTGCCGAACTTCCCGTCGAAGACCCGCTTCTGGAGATAATAGACTTCGGCATCCTGCCTGACGCCGGAGAGATACTCGACGATACGGCCGATGATTGGCGCGTTCATGGACGTGAGCGCGTACCGGTCCGGCCGATCGATGTAGTCCAGGGCTTTGCCATCCCGGTAGAAGACAGCCATCTCGTCCTCACGGACTACGATGTTATCGTTGAACTTGATATTGCGCGGCACCTTCCACATGATGTTGCCACGCTTTTCGTTCTCTTCCCAGGCAATCGTCGCCGCCCCGATGACGCTATTCTTGTCTCCACCTATGATTCCCATAATGATCACACCTCGGTGCCTGTGATATAGGCCATCCGTCTCTTGTTGGTCCCCTGCACTGCATCCAGCTTGATCGCGAGGGATGCCAGTGCCTGCTTATAATCCGGCCCGCCGGCGACTGCAAGCGACTTGATCCTGCCCACCTCTGCGGTGATGTCAATCAGCAGCGTCGACAGGCTGAGGTCATACTCGTACAGTTTGTTCAGCTGCGATTCGCCCACCTTGATCCGGGCATCAATGCCGGAATAGCCCTGGGCAGCGTGGCGAATCTCGCCTTCGACAGTCTTGAACTTGCTGACCAGCGTCCCGATCTTATCAAGGCCTTCAAACTGCCCGTTATCGGACAGAATAGCCCTGCATCCTTCAAAGTCGCCCCTGATGGATGCCAGTCTGTCAGCGACCTGAATGCGGAGCATGTTATCGGCAGCCCTTAGATCTTCATTGGCCCGATACCCGCTAAAGCCCGGGATAACGCTCTGTATTTTAGCGATGATACCCCGGTCCTGCACGACCTTTTCTCTTAAGTCAACCATATCGTATCACTTACCCGTCATGGATTAGTTGGATAGTCTTTCCGGATATGCCCAAAGGCTGGATGATGCCCCGGGACTTGATTCCTCACATAATAATACGTGTCAGGAGATAATCTTTTTTGCGTGTCAGATGCGGGCATATTCGGGAGAAGTTCGACTATACCGGGACACATATTCATTTCTAAAGTTATCAATTAATAATCATTAACAATAGTAAATTTTAAATATCATGAATAATCATTACATATAGTTGGCAATCGTTGAGTTTGCCAGACATAAAACACAGAAAGGACGACCGAAAGGAGGAATCAGAGATAAGCAGAACGATTTTGTTGGCGACCGATGGCTCGCTACCTGCACTGGCGGCAACAATCAGGGCGGTGGAGATTGCTCACGATAAAAAGGCAAAGCTGGTAGTGCTAAGCGTCAAAGAGCAGACCCCTATCACCAGGATGGAAAAGCTGGCAGAAGATGCAGCCCTGGGGAGGTTGGCCGACGTAGACGGCATAGAGTACGCTCGTAAAGCAGCTGCCAGACTAAACGTTAGTGCAGAATTCCTGACGAGAGAAGGACCGGTTGTTGGCCAGATCCTTCAAACGGCCTCCGAGAAAGGAGCGGACATGATCGTAATCGGAAGCTCGGACCCAAAAGGCATAAGCGGCTTCATACTGGGCAACGTTGCGGACACTGTTGTCCGGCAAGCGACATGCTCAGTCATGGTCATAAAGCCGGGAGAGGCTGAGATCAAAGCAGCCTTTGATCTGGTCACAGAGACCGAAGCGATCCCACAGAGGATCGATATATCAGACATCACAGGGTCGAAAAAGTTCAAGATCGGATTGGTGCTGTTTACCGCATACCTCTCCGGCTATACGCTCTTTACCGTGGTCGGGAGTTTCGACAAGAGCGTGTTTAGACATGAACTGCTGGGCCTGAACGTGGCCCTCATCTCAGGTATGGTTTTGATTGGCACCGCGATCGCGATGGCCATCGGCTATAACTGGTACGTTGGAAAAATTGAAGCCAAAAAGGGAGGAGTTTAAATGGATTACACATTCAAGCCGCTGGCGTTCGCCTTGTTCTGTGTCATCACACTGCTGGCGCTCGGACTGTCGGTATTCGCTGCACGAGGTGTAAGGACAGCAGGGCACTTCTACACGGCGGGAGGGGGTGTCAAATGGTTTGTCAACGGCATAGCTTTTGCGGGCGATTACCTCAGTGCCGCGTCATTCTTGGGCATAGCAGGTATGATCGCAGCAAGCGGTTTCGACGGCTTCATGTACAGCATCGGATTCCTCGGCGGATGGATCGTGGCACTGTTCATCGTGGCGGAGCCGCTGCGCAAGATCGGAAAATACACGTTTGCAGACGCCCTGATCAATACATTCAAGAACAAGTACGTGAGGCTGACTGCCGCCATCAGTACACTTGTGGTCAGTGTCTTTTACCTCATTCCCCAGATGGTGGGCGCCGGCTCGATCGTCCAGCCGCTGATAGGGCTCCCATATGAGCTTGGCGTGGTCATCGTCGGAGGGCTGGTCATCATCATTGTGGCTACGGCCGGGATGGTATCGACGACATGGGTACAGTTCATCAAGGGCTTCCTGCTCCTGATCGCTGCAGGCGCCCTCACTGTGGGCATACTGCTCATGTCAGGCCACGGGCCGATAGATTTCATAACCTCGATCCTGTCGAGCCAGTCGATCCACCTCCCGAAAGGCACCACAGTGACTGGAGCTGAGTATCTGTCACCTGGCCTGAAATATACCAACCCGTGGGACTTCGCTTCGCTAGCGCTGGGGCTGTTGCTGGGGACCGCAGCACTACCACACATCCTCATAAGGTATTACACAGTACCAACCCCTGCAGACGCCAGGAAGTCCACCGTGATCGCCATCATAGCAATAGGGATATTCTATGTCCTCACGCTATTCCTTGGACTGGGAGCGAACTACTTCGGTACCTTCGACCCGAAGAACGAGAATCTCGCCGCACCGCTGCTCGCGCAGTATGTGGGTGGGGAGTTCTTCTTCGCGCTCATATCGTCCATCGCGTTCGCTACGATACTGGGTACGGTGGCTGGACTCATCATGGCGGCGGCAGGAGCCATTGCTCACGACATCTATACGGAGATACTGGGTAACAAGTCAGACGAACGAAAGAGCCTGCGAGTCTCCAAGCTGACTGCCATCGGCGTCGGAGTGATCGCTATCGCCCTTGGAATCATGGCCAAAGGACAGAACGTAGCCTTCCTGGTCGGACTCGCGTTTGCAATCGCCGCTTCGGCTAACCTCCCGGCGATCTTGTGTACGCTATTCTGGAAGAGGGCCACCAGCAAAGGCATCATCATAGGCATCGTCACAGGCCTCGTATCATCCATCGCCCTGATCTTGCTAAGCCCGACTATAATGGGCGCAGGTGCCATATTCCCGCTGAACAACCCGGGCATCGTGAGCATACCCCTCGGGTTCGCGGTGACTATTGGTGTCTCGCTGCTCGATACCCAGAAAACACCGGAGGTCACGCCAGGAAAGACAGCAGGATCGTAACTCGATCCTGCATTATTTTATAACATATAAACAACATACATGTGAGAAATAAGTCCGATATTACTAATTATAAATCATTACAAAACCTTTAAGTATTTTAAAATGGATTATCGTGACAAATAGGTGACATTCACATGGCACAGGAAATTGTAAAGAGCAGCGCCTCCGCGCTGGCGAACCCGGCCCCACTGGGGCTGATGGGATTCGGTGCTACCACTGTACTGCTTAACCTGCATAACGCAGGGATCGTATCGGCATCAAGCCTTGGCATGATCTTCGCCATGGGCATCTTCTATGGCGGCATTGCCCAGGTCATCGCAGGCATAATGGAGTTTAAGAAAGGCAACACCTTTGGCATGACAGCATTCATCTCCTACGGCATGTTCTGGATTGCGCTGGTCGCGCTCCTGCAGTTCAAGGGTATGGGCTGGACAGCCGATAACGTAGACAGCACCTCAATGGCCTTCTTCCTCGCGGTCTGGGGCATCTTTACCGCCTTCATGTTCGTGGCTACGCTCAAGAAGAACAGGGCGCTGCAGTTCATCTTCGGCAGCCTTACGATCCTGTTTGCCCTGCTGGCGATCGGCGACTACACAGGCATTGCGATCATCAAGACCATCGCAGGCTACGAAGGCATCATCTGCGGCGCCTCGGCCATCTACCTCGCCTGCGCAGATATCCTGAATGAAACCTATGGGAAGACAGTACTGCCGGTGTAACCGGCCTGTGAATAAATAGCATGGGCATCCCAGCCCTTGCTTCCTTTTTTATAAATGATACGCCCCGGGCAGGCGACATACTATAAGCTATATCTTCAAAAAGCGCCTATGTATGCTTATGGCCCTCCGAGATGACATCTGCTCAGCAATGGAAAACTACATGATGAACGCCCCGTCCGACTGGAATACCGTCACGTCTGAGGAACTAAAGAAAGAAATCGCCACGCAGAAAAACATCCTGATCCTGGACGTCAGAGAACGGGACGAATTCACATCAGGCCACATACAGGGCGCAGTAAACATATCCGTGAGAGAACTGCCGAACCGGGTCAAAGAATTACCCCAGGACAAAGACGTCAAGATCATCAACTACTGCGCCAGCGGCATACGCTCAGCCTATGCCACCATGTTCCTCCGCGTCTACGGGTACTCAGACGTCCGCAGCCTCGTCCACGGGATAAGAGAGTGGGTTGCCACGGGCAACAAAGTGACTACTTAAAAGGCCCGGATTATTTTAAAACCACAGAGGGCACATCTTTACACTTGTATTCTTCGACAGGCTAAAAAGCGATTTTCCTGATCTTCATCACCGAATACGCGATTAGTGGTATGACGCATGCGACCAGCCAGAGGAAGGCGAGAGACAGAGAGGAGCGTTCGGCGATGAAGCCGACGATGGGGAAAACGATCATGATCGCAAAGCTGTTCATCTGGGATTTCATCGAGAGTACAGTTGCCCGGTTCTCGGTGGGAACTCTCTTGTTTAGCAGTTCGCTGAGGATCGGCCAGAAGCCCACGACAAAGAGTGTAGCAGTCCACAGGAACAGCACTACGATCGGGGAGTTGATCGCAGCCAGCAGGATGTACATGAACAGGATGACCGCGGGCACGATGACTACGATATCCCGGTTGGTGAACCGTTCCAGCAGGTTTGCATAGCGGGCGCCAAACGCGGCGGTGATCGAGTCTACGCACAGGATGAGCCCGATCAGGTACACCGGGATTGACATAGCTTCGAAGTATTTTTGGCAGTACATGTAGATGGTCAGGTCTACTACAGTGATAGCCGCCGAGATGACGAGCAAGTACATGATCACAGGGTTGCCTGTAATGAGGGAAACAGATCGAGTAATCAGCTCTTTCAAGCCGGGCCGTCGCAAGCCCTCGACCGCCCCTCGCGTCTCGGTGAAGAGCAGTGCGGGCACCAGCGCACAGAGTAAAATGCCGATGGAGATGTAGTAAACCCACTCGTAGGAGACGTTGGCGATGAAGCCGCCGGCCGCTATGCCTGTGCCGGCAGCGATGAAGGTAACTGCAAGGATATTACCATAGACTTTCTTATAGCTTTCACGCTTTTCCATGAGTTTGCACGTATCGTAGGTGAAAGATTCTGAAGCGCTGCTGTAGAGCACCTGGGAGATCGCGTTCAGCGCGAAACCCAGTGCAAACCCCACAAAGTCGTGAGATAGCAGAATCAGCGAATATCCGGCCAGTTTTGTGACCACCGAGAGAATCAGGCTCGTTTTCCTGCCCAGCAGATCGGATATTGCCCCGGCAGGGATCCCGAAAAGCAGCATGGAGAGCTGGTAAACCGATTCCACCAGCCCGATCTCTACCAGCCCAAGGCCTCTGAAGCCCAGGAAAAGCATCCACACCGCTCTGTCAAGCGCCGTGTTCATGAGCGCGGTGTAGAGATAGTTCAGCTTGATGTTCAGCCGGAGCCGGTTTTGAGAGTCGGTCATGAGACGTGCTTCCCGGCTGATAATTATGCTGAATCCTATAAGCATATTTCGTGTAAGGCGCATGTAGTAGAGTAGTACGAGCCAGAGTCGGTTAGATAGCTGAATCGATTGCTTACGATACGTAGTGTAAATGTATAATCGCTTACAAAACTTTATTAAGAAAACGCGGGATATGATATTTGCATTAAAAATCAAGCGTCACCCTACTGCCATGCGTTATCATGCCATGGCGCGTTTTACAGGCGCTTAAGTAAACGGGAGGTATAAAATTGAAGAAGTTTGTAGGAATATCGATTATAGCAATTCTTCT
This sequence comes from uncultured Methanocella sp., assembly GCA_964548585.1. Taxonomy (GTDB): domain Archaea; phylum Halobacteriota; class Methanocellia; order Methanocellales; family Methanocellaceae; genus Methanocella_A. The sequence goes on from CAZJRS010000053.1 coordinate 10,508, forward strand.
GCTGGCACTCGTTGTAGTGGTCAGCGGATGCACAACTCCGACTCCGACTCCGACTGCTAACGTGACAGCGACACCCGTCGCCAATGTTACGGCAACTCCGGCAGCGAACGCTACCCAGAACCTGACGATGACCCCGGGCATCCTGTCAGTAGCAACCGAAGCGCACTATCCGCCCTTCGAGAACATCAACACTACTACTAACACGTACGAAGGATTCGACATCGACCTCATGAACGAGATCGGTAAGGAACTTGGCCTTGAGGTCAAGTACACGGACCACGCGTTCGACACCATCATATCGGCTATCCAGGCAGGTAAGTTCGACTGCGCAATTTCTGCGTTCACGATCAAGCCGGACAGGCAGAAGTCAGTGGACTTCTCCGACTGGTACTACGAGTCTGCAGGCCAGGCCATAGTAGTCAAGCCCGGCAACGATATAATCAAGAACGGCTCTAACCTCGTTGGCAAGAATGTTGGCGTACAGGCAGGCACCAACGGCTTAGACGGTGTCAAGGCGATCGCTAACATGTCAGAGGATAACATCAAGTCCTATGCCACGATGAATGAGGCGTTCATGGCCCTGAAGAAGGGTGAAGTCGAGGCAGTCGTCGGTGACTACCCGGTATGCGAGCCGTACTACAGAGACACTCCGGGCGAATACAAGCTTGCCGGACCACTCAGCGAGACCGAGTATTTCGGCATAGTAATCAACAAGGAAAACAAGCAGCTCACTGCAGCTATTAACCAGGCCCTCGCCAAGATCAAGGCAGATGGCAGGTACCAGACTATCTACGACAGATGGTTTGCTTAAACGCTTGTAGGGCACGTAAACATACGTGCCTTCTTTTTTTTATATTGTAAATAAATGCCAGTTGAGTTAATCCAGATAAAAAGCTTTTTAATTGATTGGTTATTAGTAAGTAAATTGTTTAGGAATCCAGAGAAAGGACTATCCTGGAATAATAAAAAAAGGTGCGGTGATGAAAGGTGAATAGATGGTATAGATCGTTGTCGTTAATAGGGATATTAACAATACTTATGTGTCTGGCTTTCGTAATTCCTGTTTCTGCAGAGAGCGAATACGCTATTATCGTTGTTAATGATGATCTTTTTTCACCTGTTCAGGGAGCCTCGGTTTACATTAATGATACATATATGGGCCTGACCAACTACGACGGCTCGATCAGAGTAATCAATTTTACTCCCGGCATGAACAAGATCACTGCCAAAAAGGAAGGCCACCAGGACAGGGTTAGAGAGTATAACCTGCAGTCCGGCGGAACTGTCCAGCTGCAAATGAAAAGGCAGACATCAACTATTTCACCAGATATAGTCACATTCATCGTCCGCGAAAATAGCACTTCGAAGAGCATTGTCGCCGGAGCCTCGATCTACATAGATAATGAGATGGTCGGAGAAACCGACACCAAAGACGGTAAAGTCCAGATAGAGCTAACCGAGGGCAGCCACGAAGTAAGCGTCCATAAAAGTGGCATGTTAGTCAACGATACGACAATGCTCATCAAGCCCGGGGAAACTTATACGATTTCCCTTACACAGGGAAAAATGTTTTCGATATTTGACGGCGATCTGTTTATCTATGCCTTACAGAAAGAGATTTTCAAAGGCCTGGTCACAACCCTGGAACTGTCGATCATTGCCATGACCATAGGCATTATCATCGGCCTGGTTATGGGACTGGGGAGAACCTCGAGCAGCATCATTTTCAGAGGCCTCGCGTCGATCTATGTTGAAGGTATCAGAGGGTTGCCGCTCCTGCTCCAGTTGCTGTTCGTCAACTTCGGGCTACCTTTCCTGATCCAGGACATGACGGGAGGAACCTTTAACATAGATGGGTTCACGGCTTGCATAGTCGCCCTTTCCCTGAACAGCGGCGCCTATATGGCAGAGATATTTAAGGCGGGTATAGAAGCGATCCACAAAGGCCAGATGGAAGCCGCCCGATCGCTGGGTATGTCTCACTATCAGTCCATGTTCTTCATCATACTGCCACAGGCATTCAAAATAGTCCTCCCGGCGCTCGGCAACGAGTTCATAGCCCTGATCAAGGATTCGTCCATCGGCCTGGTCATATCTGTATCGGAAGTTCTCTGGTGGTCCAAGACGGTTGGCGCTGAACACTACAATACGTTTACACCATTGCTTGCAGCCGGGCTGGTCTACCTCTGTATTACCATTCCGCTGGGAAGAGCGGTGCAGTATCTGGAGAAGAAGTACAACGTTAACGCCAGAAAGGGCAATTTGCCTGGCAAGAAGAAGAAAACCCCCTTACAGGAGGCGACCTTATGATCAACTACATGGTCGAGATCAAAGACCTTCACAAACGCTTCGGGGACTTGGAAGTCCTTAAAGGTATCAACATGCAGGTCAAGAAAGGCGAAGTAGTGGTCATCCTCGGGCCGAGCGGCTCGGGTAAGAGCACAATCCTGCGCTGCATCAACCGGCTGGAGGAGTCTTCCAGCGGCCACATCCTTGTGGAAGGCATCGACGTCACGGATAAAAAGACCGACATCAACAAGATCAGGCAACAGGTAGGCATGGTCTTCCAGCAGTTCAACCTGTTCCCGCATATGACTGCGCTGCAGAACGTAACCCTTGCCCCCATCAGGGTTCAGAAGAGATCAAAAGCAGAAGCAGAGCAGCTCGGTAAGGAACTACTTAAAAAAGTAGGCCTGGAGCAAAAGATGAACAGTTTCCCGATGCAGCTATCCGGCGGCCAGCAACAGAGGGTAGCCATCGCCCGCGCCCTCGCCATGAAGCCAGACGTGATGCTGTTCGATGAGGTCACATCGGCACTGGACCCGGAACTCGTGAAAGAAGTGCTGGATGTCATGCGGAACCTCGCCATGGATGGCATGACCATGATGGTGGTCACCCACGAGATGAACTTCGCCAGGGAAGTCGGGGATCGCGTGGTGCTGATCGACAAGGGAGTCATCGTAGAAGAGAACACCCCCGACCAGTTCTTCACCAACCCCCGGCACGAGAGGACCCAGAAGTTCCTGAGCATGATCAAGAACTGAAGCCGCCTGAGGGCGGCTTCGCCAAAGTCTCAACAACGACAGCTTTTGCTTGATACCGCCACTGTCCGGCGGTTGCTTATAACACTTTTTTCCGGTATTATCGTATTTATTTAGCGTTTATTTGGTCAATACCCTGTAGATCAGCTGCCGAATCAATAAATCATTAAATAACTATTATATAATTAGCTTTTAAAACCTTATCCAGTGTTAAGGAGACAAGCCCCCATGAAGATAAGAATACCTAAAAGAACACTGGGAGTACTTCTCATACTCTCCGTACTGCTAACAGCAATCCTCTGTATAACCGTCGTTCCTGCCACAGCAGCCGGGACCACATCAGCCATCTTCGGCCTCGCTTACCAGGACACCAACAGAAACAAAATCGTCGACAGCGGCGATAAGGTCTTGCCCGGCTGGTCTGTAACCCTGACCAACTCCGGTGGTTTTGTAGTATATGCTACCACCAATGCAAGCGGGTTCTTCAGCTTCAAAAACCTCGCACCAGGCCAGTACGTCCTGACGGAAACCGTGAAGCAAGGCTACGTCAACACTACGCCTCGATACTACACGATAACGCTCACAGCCGGCCAAACTCTGAACTATACCAGCCTCACCGGTGGCTTTGGTAACAGGCTCATAACCGCCTACGTAGCTAATTCCAACACTAATACGGTCTCGGTGATCGACACGGCCACCAACAAGGTGATAACCTCCATACCGGTAGGGAATGGCCAGTATGGTGTTGCGACTACACCGGACGGCAAACGTGTCTACGTAACCGTTCTTTACAGTAATAGTGTCTCGGTGATCGACACGGCCACCAACAAGGTGATAGCCACGATACCAGTCGGGACTGGCCCGTTTAGCGTTGCAATCACACCCGACGGCACACGCGCCTACGTAACCAATTTATATAGCTATAGCGTCTCGGTGATCAGCACGGCCACCAACACAGTGATAGCCACAGTACCAGCAGTAGGGACTGGCCCGCGAGGCATTGCGTTCACACCGGACGGCACACGCGCCTACGTAGCCACTACAGGTGGTACCACTATTTCTGTGATCAACACAGCCACAAACAAGGTGATAGCCTACATACCGGTAGGGAATGGCCCGCGGGATGTGGCGGTCACGCCAGACGGCAAACGCGTATATGTCACAAATCTAAACAGTCATACGGTCTCGGTGATCAACACAGCCACCAACACGGTGATAACCACCATTAAAGTCGGGTATTTGCCGCATGGTGTTGCGATCACACCGGACGGCACACGCGCCTACGTAGCCAATTATGGCACAGGTACTATCTCGGTGATCAACACAGCCACAAACAAGGTGGTATCCTCAATACTATCAGGGCTTGGCCCGTATGATGTTACGGTCGGACTAGACGGCACACGCCTATATGCAACAAACGATCTTTACGCAGGTACGGTAAAAGTGATCAACACAGCCACCAACACAGTGGTTAGCACCATTAAAGTCGGACGTTTCCCTCTGTGTATTGCCCTTGCCTAGATTCTGAGTGATGTCACGAGCCCTTTCAGAGGCTCGCCTTTTTTACCGCCGGTAAAAGACATCCAGCACCAGGTTCTTGTTTACCCAAAATGAAAAAGCAGGAGGTTGGGCGGATAATAGTGGATTGAACTATCACCAGTTATCAAATATATATTTATATAATATATTATATATTATTATATGGTGCCATACTAATGGGTAAACGTGTAAAGCTAACCCCCCACTACGCTATTGCCCTCAGGGATGAGTTCAACGACTGTGAATTACTGGATAATCAGAAAGGAGCCATCCCCGAGAACCCCGTACTGAAGCCGAAAAGATCCTTAATCCCATGCGGGAGAACAGGGTGGTCAGCCTGACAGGATCACCTGTTTTTCAGGTTATTCTGAATCATATTTAAGTATCAAGGAGACAAGCCCATCATGAAGATACATCAAGGCCTACCTAAAACGATAGGAATGCTGTTACTCCTCTTTACAATGATATTCGCGAATGTCCAGTTAGCAACCATCCCTGCTACTGCGGCAGAGGCCACATCAACGATCCTTGGCATCGCCTACCAGGACAACAACAGAAACAAAATCTTTGACAATGGCGATAATCCCCAGGCAGGCTGGAGAATCTTCCTGACCAACTCAAACGGCTTCGTAGGAGCTATCAACACGAATGCCAACGGAGGCTTCAGCTTTACAAACCTGGCACCAGGCCAGTACTACGTGACTGAGATCAGGCAGCAAGGCTACGTCAGCACCACACCCTGGTTCTATACGGTGACGGTCACAGCTGGCCAAACACTGAACCTTACCAACCTGACCGGAGGATTCGGCAACAGGCCCATTACCGCATACGTCGCCAATTCTGGCACTAATACAGTCTCGGTGATCAACACCGCCACCAACAAGGTGACAGCCACAATACCAGCTGGGAATGGCGTGTATGGTATTGCGACTACGCCGGACGGCACACGCGCCTACGTAACCAATCTTAACAGTAATAGTGTCTCGGTGATTAATACAGCCACCAACAAGGTGATAGCCACGATACCAGTCGGGACTGGCCCGTTTAGCGTGGCGATCACACCCGACGGCACACGGGCCTACGTAACCAATATTTACAGCTATAGCGTCTCGGTGATCAACACAGCCACCAACACAGTGATAGCCACAGTACAATCAGTGGGGATTGGCCCGCGGGGCATTGCGTTCACACCGGACGGCACACGCGCCTACGTAGCCACTACTGGCGGTAGCACCATCGCGGTGATCAGTACAGCCACCAACAAGCTGATTGGCCAAATAGCAGTAGGACAGGGCCCGCGGGATGTGGCGGTCACCCCAGATGGCAAACGAGTCTACGTAACCAATCTTAACAGTAATACGGTCTCGGTGATCAACACAGCCACCAACACAGTCATAGCCACAATACTGGCAGGGAGTAACCCACATGGTATTGCTGTCACACCCGATGGCACACGCGCCTACGTAGCCAATTATGGCAGTGGCACTGTATATGTGATCAATACGGCCACTAACACGGTGATCGCGATCATAAACTCAGGGCTTTGCCCGTATAATGTCATGGTCGGGCCGGACGGCACACGCCTCTATATAACAAATGATGTTTACGCGGGTACGTTAAAAGTGATCAGCACAGCCACAAATGCGGTGACAGCCACGATCAATGTCGGACGTTACCCCCTGTGCATCGCCATTGCCTAAAAATAAATTTTAGAGTGGGCCTACAGTGGCTCGCATTATTGTTAATGAAAACACAGTTAGAGCGTAAATCGCGACTATTTGTAGAAATGTGTCATACATCAAGCACTTTACCAGTTTATTTTTGTTTATTTGACACTTAATTGGCCAATATCCGACGCATCAGCCCCCATCTGAATAAAAACTTGACTAATTATTATATATACTACTGTTAAAACCACTAGGATTGCCAAGGAGACAAGCCCACGATGAAGACCCATAAAGGCCTACCTAAGACTATAGTAGTACTCTTACTTCTCTCGATACTGATATTTGCGAACATCCGGGTGGCGACCATCCCCGTCGCTGCGGCAGGCACGACAGCTACCCAACCCAGCATGGCAGGAGGCTTCGGCAATGGACCCCTAACCGCCTATGTAGCCAACTCCGGCAGTAATAGCGTCTCGGTGATCAATACCGCCACTAACACAATTATAGCCACAATACCAGTAGGGACAGGCCTGTATTGTGTGGCAGTCACGCCGGACGGAACACAGGCTTACGTAACCAGTTATAACAGTAATACCGTCTCGGCGATCGATACCGCCACCAACAAGGTGATAGCCACCATACCAGTTGGTCTTCGCCCGTTTGAGATTACTATTACACCAGACGGCACACGCGCCTACGTAGCCAATACCCACGGTGGTACGATAACGGTGATCAGCACAGCTACCAACAAGGTGACAGCCACAATACCAGTAGGGACAGGCCCGAGAGGTATGGCGTTCACGCCGGACGGCACACGCGCCTACGTAACCAATACAGGCGGTAGTAGTGTCTCGGTGATCAACACAGTCACTAACAAGGTGATAGCCACCATACGAGCAGGAGTTGGCCCGCGGGATGTGGCCATCACGCCAGACGGCACACGCGCCTACGTAACCAATCTTAACAGTAATACCGTCTCAGTGATCAACACGGCCACCAACGCCATCATAACCACGATAAAAGTAGGGAATAGCCCCCATGGTATTGAAATCACACCCGACGGCACACGCGCCTACGTAGCCAATTATGGCATTGGCACGGTCTCGGTGATCAACACGGCTACCAACAAGATAATGGCTACCATACCGGTAGGGTTTGGTCCCTATGATGTTGCGATCACCCCAGACGGCACACGCGCCTATGTCACAATCGATGTATACGCAGGTACGGTAAAAGTGATCAACACAGCCACCAACACAGTGACAGGCTCACCCATACGAGTCGGGCGTTTCCCGCTGTGTGTTTCCATTGCCTGATGTTAGCCAGCCGATAGGTAAAAGATTAATCAGACTGGAGCAAAGGAAGCGACTGTAGTCACAGCGCTGAAATTGTGATCATGGAACAGGCATGACGGCTTCGGCCATAACGGTTTTTCTCTGGCTGCCTGAGTATATCTCCGGGTACAAGCGGCCGTTTCGTAACAGTTCCTCGTGAGTACCGGCTTCGGCAATCTTTCCCTGGCTGAGTACCAGAATACGTGTCGCCATTTCGCACACGAACAGCCGGTGTGAGATAACGAGCACAGTCCGGTGTTCTGCCAGAGCTTTCAGCGAGTCCCGGAGCATGGCTTCGGTCACCGTATCCAGAGACGAGGTCGGCTCGTCAAGCACCAGGATCGGGACGTCTTTCAGGAATGCCCGGGCGATGGAGATGCGCTGTCTCTGACCAAGGGACAGCATGGAGCCCTTTTCCCCGATCACCGTATCGTACTTGCCTGGAAGGGTCAGGATATGCTCGTGGATATGGGCCTTTTTCGCCGCTTCTTCCACCTTTTCATGAGATGCCTGCGAACAGCCGTATTTGATGTTGTTCTCGATCGTGTCGTTGAACAGGAAGATGTCCTGGGAAACCACACTGATCTGGTTTCTTAAGCTCTGGGTATCGAGGTCTTTCAAGTTATGACCGTCCAGGAATACGTCTCCAGAGTCAGGGTCATAAAATTTTAACAGCATATTGATCAGTGTAGTCTTCCCGCCTCCACTCATGCCGACGAGGGCGACCATTTCACCGGGAGCGACTCTAAAGCTGATCTGATCCAGGGTTTTTCTCCCCTCGCCGTAGGAGAACGATACGTCCTCAAACCTGACATCACCGGCTACTTTACCCAGTTTGGCCGAAGTCTTGTCCGATTTTTTGTGAGTGGTTTCAGGAACCACCCTGAACATCTCCGCCAGTCGTTCGAATGACGCCAGCATCGGCTGGAGGCTAAGCTGCAGGTACAGCAGGCTGTTGATCGAGGCGGCAATGGTGGCGCTGTAGGCGGTGAATGCAAGATAATCGCCGATCGTCATCGTACCGCCAAAGATCTCCGCGGCACCTATCCACATGATCAGCATTGCCAGCATCGACTGGGCACCGCTGGAGAAGAACTGGGCGAGCGAGGCTGTCAGCAGGCTCTTCAGCCGGATCGTGTTCAGCGATCGGATGCGGTCAGAAATCTTGCGTGCTTCCGTGGCTTCGGTGTTGTAGAGTTTGACCACCTCGAGGCCCGACAGGATCTCCTGCATGTCCCGGGACACCTGGGCGTTACCTTCCAGCTCTACCCGGCTGATCGATCGGTACCGGCGTGAGAAGAAGTTGTTGACGATCATGGTGACGGGAATGATCACCAGCAGGACGAAAGACAACTTAGCATTCAGCGCGAAAATGATGGAAAAATTGAACAGAAGGGTGAACAGATTACTGAACGACTGGCTGGCTACCTGGTTCAACAGTGCAGTCACAGCGCCGACGTCCCCGGATATTCTCGACATGAGGTACCCGGTCTGCCGGTTCTTCAGGTAGGACATGGGAAAACGGAGAACCCGGTTGAACAGCTCGGTCTGAATGTTATAGGTCAGCTCCTGCTCGACCTTCCGCATCACGAATGCTCTGACAATCCCGAGCACGCTGACCACGATGCTGATGACCAGCAAGGTAAGGATGAGAAAATTGACTGACCCGAGGTGGGCAAGCATACCTGGCGTCACCGTGTCCGGGTACAAGGGCCCCAGCAACTTTCCCGCTTCCGAGGTGCCGGATTTCTCGACTACGAAGTCTACGAAAAATTTGCCGGCCAGGGGCAGCACAGAGCCCAGACTGGTGACCATGACGGTGAGCCCGATGCCTAAAAGATACAACCTGAGCAGAGGCTTGATGAACGGGAAAAAATAGGCCATGTCGGAGAGTTTGATGGCGGACCCCGGCTTCTTTTCAGGGCTCCTGAAAACGTCGCGCAGGAACTCCAGGCCCCTTTTGCATTGATGACGCAAGTTCACCGATGGCATGATATACAATATATATTTTATTTATTTTTATATAATTTTGTCGTATATTTGATACCGGGGCGACAGGCGGCACTCCTTGCCGCGATCTGTTTGAAAAATCCGTCCGAGTCTCTAGCGGTAAATGCAGAAGAGTTATATATTATAAATCTATAAAAATATAATTATTATTGTATAATTAGTAGCCGGTAACCACGCCCAAACCTGAATGATTGCGTACCGGATGTCTGCCAGGTTATGACTTCCCGGACAACGCATGCAGACGGCCGCACCCCGACGGAGGAAAAAGTACCAATGGACGAGCGCACATATGATGATAAACCAAGGCTTCTGAATACTATCTATTTTTACTTGACCGGCGACTGCAATCTGCGCTGCCGGCACTGCTGGATTGCGCCGGATTACCGATCGCATGGTCAGGCTTCAGCTTACCTTGTGCCGGAACTCTTTCGCTCTATCCTGAAACAAGCCCGTCCCATGGGGCTTCAAACTGTCAAGCTGACGGGCGGCGAGCCCTTGTTACATCCGCACATAGGCGAGATCCTGAGACAGGTACAACTGGACGATCTGCGGCTGGTCGTCGAAACCAACGGAGTTCTGTGTACCCCTGAGATAGCCAGACAGATCGCCGCCTGTAAAAACCCTCACGTATCCGTTAGCTTCGACGGCGCCGACGCGAAGACGCACGAATGGATGCGGGGCGTGGACGGCTGCTTTGACGACGCGGTCAGGGGTACCGAAAACCTGGTAGCGGCGGGGCTGAAGCCCCAGCTCATCATGACCCTCACCCGGCGGAACTTCCACCAGGCCGAAGCGATCGTCCGACTGGCGGAAAAGCTGGGCGCAGGCTCGGTTAAGTATAACCTTTTGCAGCCACACGCCCGGGCAGTGCAGATGATCGAGGCCGGAGAAGCTTTGTCAATCGAAGCCCTAATCCGGCTGGGGCACAAGGTCGAGAACGAGCTGGCCCCTGCGACACGGCTGCGGCTGTACTTCAGCTACCCCATGGCGTTCAGCCCGCTGGGCAAAATGTTCGGGAGGGATGGGACCGGGTGTGGCATCTGTGGCATCAGGGGCGTCATCGGCGTACTGGCCGACGGCTCCTACGCCATGTGTGGCATTGGCGAAACCGTGCCAGATCTGGTCTTCGGCCACGTGGCAAAAGATCGCCTCGCGGACATCTGGGCGAAGACTCCCGCCATCAACGAGATCCGGGAAGGGCTGCCAAAACGGCTGGATGGCGTATGTGGCAACTGCACCATGAAACACATCTGCCAGGGCTTCTGTGTGGCCCATAACTACGACCGGCACAAAAATTTTTGGGCGCCTTACTGGTTTTGCGAACTGGCAGAGAAACAGGGTCTCTTCCCCAGATCGAGGCTGCTGGTAAAAGAATAATTGGACTGTAATTGATCAATATGGAGGTATAAACATGCAAAAAATCGATTATGATAAACCCGACCTTATCGACATGAACAACGTATGCTATGGTGATTGTAGTCCTGGGGGCATCGACTCCGGAAACTGTAACCAGTCCGGGAGCCAGGCGGCTTCCCAGTGTAATTCCAACGGCTCGACTGCCACGACAGGCAATTGTAGCCAGGGGGGCACTGCCGGACAGACCTGCAACAGTACCGGGGCGAATGCTGCAGGTGCGTGCGTCACAGGCACGGCCGGGACACCCCCATGAGAGAAACAACTTCTTTGGCTCCAGTTAAAAAACGCGCCGGGGAGATCGTTTGAGCAAGGCCGGCTATCGTCTGACCATGGCTGGTGGCCTGGAATGGCAGATCCTTGCCGGGAAGGGATCGCAGTGGCTCTGCGATCTTCTCGCCCGGATGACTCGGCTTCCGGCGGGGACTGTCCGGCGAGGAAGGACCCTGATCTTCGTACCAAGGGCTGCAGATGTCAGCTTTGAGCGTGTGCTGGCAGATCGTGGTTTCGCGGCCTCCGCCGGCGTGCTCCCCGGCAGCGAATGGTCTCACGAAGGCCTGGGACTTATCGATTTTTGGAGCCACCCCGGCATTCCGTACGTGTTCGGCCTCATCGATAACCGTCGCGACCACCAGCTAGACCTACTACAGGTGCAACAGGCGCTTTATCCGGCAATCAGGACAGCCATCACCTCGGGCGGACTTCTGGTGCATACGGCTCTGATCGAGCGGGACGGAGAAGGCGTGCTGATTGTCGCCGCCGGCAACACGGGGAAATCCACGTGCTGCGTTCGAGTACCGTTGCCATGGCGCGCGCTGTCCGACGACGAGGCGCTTATAGTCCCGGCTTCCGCCGGCCGATATGCCGTCCACCCTCTGCCGACATGGAGCGAGCATTTCTGGAAAAAGTCTGACCTGACGTGGGATTTAGGACAGGCATCCCGACTTGCAGCCATACTCTTCCTGAAGCAGTCCCAGACCGACTACATCGCCCCAGTGGGGAAAGGGATAGCGTCGCTATCGCTTTACAAGTCGGCCGCCGATGCATCCGGAAAGTACACTATGCAGCTTAGTCAGGACCGGGCACGGGAGATGCGGGAAAAAATGCTGGATAACGCCTGTCAGGTCGCAAACGCTGTCCCGACGTTCGAGCTGCAGGCCAGCTTGACCGGGCAGTTCTGGGTCGAGATCGAAAAAGTCCTGGGTGGAGACTGAAATGCCTCCGACATCACCCGGTATCAAACGGTGATTTGATGAACGCTACCTGTCCCGTTGACCAGCAGGCCGAAGCAGATCGGCAAAGGGAGATCCGGTCGCTGCATGGTAAGTACCCGCTGAGCTGTAATTCTGCCCGCCCGAGCGGGCTACTGGGCTTTGATAACAGCATACTGGCCTACATCACGGGATTGATGGAGGGACGGTTAGTCATGCCGCCGCAGGAATTGGCCGGTCAGTGGGACGATGTGCTTGCATGCCTTTGGTGTCACTGGATCTGTCCTGTACTGTTCAAGCAAGTCATGTCCCTCCCCCGAAGCGTGAGGCCTCCCCCAGGTTTCACGGAAGTCCTGAAGTACTCTTACCTGAATTCGATGAAAGGCTTTTTAATCAGCGATAAGCAGCTTGCCGATATATCCGATGCTTTCGAGGCTGGGGGGATCGAGTTCCTCGCCCTTAAAGGAGCGGCTCTAGCCCGGACCATGTACCCTGATCGGTTTACGAGGCCATGTTGTGACATCGACATCCTGGTCAGGCCCGGCGACGTGAGCCGGGCGAGAGTGGCCCTGGAAACCGCTGGATATGCCTGCAAGTACCCCAATTTTGACGTCTCGAGGAGCTTCTTTTGCGAGGAGGTATATCATGATAAGTGGCATGGGGGAAAATATATCGCGGTAGAACTACACTGGAACTTGACTGCTTTTCCGGCATTGAACCGGCACTTCGACATCGAAGACTATTTTCGCCGCTCGATCGCGATCAGGGCAGGCAACCGGTGGGTTTCTGCGATGGACGCCGCGGACTCGGTCATTTACCTTTCGACACACCTGATGGCGAATCACTCAGGCTCCGTGAGGCTTTCGTGGATCAACGACATCGCCCTCCTGTGCCGCCACCTCACTGCCACTAATGGCTGGGAGGAGCTCAGCAGAAGGGTCTTCGAGTCAGGGACCGGGTTTATGATCAGGCCTGTACTGCGGATGGCTGAGCTATGGACCGGAGTTACCGTTCCGGGAGAAATCCGGTTCCCAATATCCCCGGCAGAGAAAGCAGCAGCCGAGTCGCTGGATAAAGTCAGGCAGATGGACGTCAGCGATAGTGACTTCCTGGGGGCTAAATGGCCTGCGTATGCCCCATTTTTCGAAAAATGCCGTATATTCAGGTTTCTCATGCTCCCGCCCGAGCTCGTCCTACGGACCAGATACTTCCCCGGTCAGGACCTATCCCTCCCCCTTATGCACCTTAAGCGGTGGGCAAGCATAGTCGCTCGAAATTTGCGCCGGTGATGCTGGCCGATTCTCTGGCCGGGGTCTCACTTTTTCTTGTTCTGTTCTCCCGAGGTTCTTTCACGATCGGGCTGTAAGCAGTTCTGCATTTCCACCACGCCATAGCGGTCGTCAGGCGGGCCCCCTAACCCAGTAGCTATGCGTGCAGGCGCCGTATCGCCCGCCGAATACATAGAAAATGATAAATATATAAATAATAATAATTTAATATATTAACTGATAAGAATCTACAAAATCACTTAATGGTATGGTGCTATGATATGCGTGACAATCCCGTAGTAAATCCAAACATAGTCCTGCGAGAAGAGTTTGACGATTACGCACTCTTATATAACCCGGACTCCGTCGAGGTATTTTGCTTAAACCCTGTGGGCGTCTTTATCTGGAATCGATTTGACGGCCGGCATACGGAGGAAGAAATCCTGAGTGATCTACGGTCGCACTGTAACAACGTGCCCGAATGTGC
>CAZJRS010000054.1:0-24388 GCA_964548585.1 uncultured Methanocella sp.
GTATAATATCCAGACTGACATATTTATGTGGCTTTGAACAGGGGGAATATTTATCGGACTGATCGATACTTTGCTGAATAAGCCGCTTATCCATTACCACAACGGCGAGAGATACATAAAAAACGGTCAGATGCAGAAGGCTGTAGAGGAGTTCAGGGAGTGCATCAGGATCGATAACAGCTATGAGCCGGCATATCTCGCTCTCGGCGATCTCTTCTTTTCGAACGGTGAAACCGAGAATGCTTTTAGCTCTTATTCGGCCGCAAAACAAAAAGTCCCCGGGAAACTGCACACACGTTATCAGCTGGGTAAATGTTACCTGAAGAAAGGTAGCCTTGACGATGCGGTGGCAGAGTTCGGGGAATGTGCCAGGATCGATGCAAAGCACTACGAAGTATATGTTTGTCTGGGTTACGCATACTATAAAAAAGGGGTTTACGACGAGGCTATCCGCCAGTGTAGAAAAGGCATCGAGATTAACCCTGACGACTTTAATGCTCATTACCTCTGTGGCAAAGCTCTGTTTAAGAGCAACCTGTTAAACAATGCGGTAACCGAACTCCAGGCAGCTATCCGGATCGACTACCAGAATGTGGCTGCACATCTCTTGCTCAGTGATGTCTATAAGCAGATGGGCTTGCTGGAGGAATCCATCTGGGAACTAAAACTGGTGAATTCTTTCCAGCCTGATAATCCTTTTTACCACTTTAGCCTCGCCAGGCTGCTGGAATGTAAAAACCTGTTTAACGAGGCGGTCGAGGAATACAAAACCGCGATCACGCTGAACCCAGGCATCTCTGAATTCTACTATCACCTTGGATCTGCACTGGAGCAAAAAGGCCATGCGGAAGACGCAATGATCATGGCCCGCAAAGCGATCGAGATTAACCCTCTAAACAGTATATATCACTGTTATCTGGGTAAGCTTCTCTATAAAAAAGAGCAGTATGATGAATCTATTCGGGCGCTTAACGAGGCGGTACGCCTGAATCCTGACAACGCGGATGCACATCTGGAGCTGTGTCAGGTACTCAATTACCGGGGTATGGTCATGGACCATGCGAACCGTGCAGTGATCGACATCCGGGATGCCGACATCTACTACAATATGGGTGTCCTGAACCTGAAAAAGGGCAAGATCGACGAAGCGATACAGAATCTCATCGAGGCAAACGCCATCAACCCCTATGATCCTAAGATTCACAATAAGCTAGGGGAAGCATCGTATCATAACAAGCGGCTAGATGAAGCTTTGGACGAATATAAAATGGCACTCAAAATGAACCCCGACTTCGCCAGTGCCCACCTTAACATGGGTATCATCTACGATCAGAAACATTTCTCCGAGGAGGCCATTACCGAATATCGGACGACGATTCGGCTGGAGCCTAAAAATTATCAGGCTCACTTCTACCTGGCAGAGATCTATAATAAAAAGGGGCTGATCGACAGTTCAATTGTCGAGTACAAAGAGGCCTTAAACATAAACCCAGCGCTGGAAGAAGCCCATGGTAACCTGGGGATATTGCTGAAGAAAAAAGAGTATCTGAACTTGTGACCTTACGGCTCACTGAGCACCTTTTACAGAAAAAATGCTTTGAGACCCAATCTGTTACTTGTAGATAAGGTCTCAATATTTTTTAACAAATTTTAGGGTAGTGCATAATGAATTGACTCATCAGGCACTTGTAATTCCCCTTAAACTGTTGCATTGGTTGCGGTTGTGTTCGTTATTGTTGCGTTTGTGATTGTTGCGTTTGTGATTGTTGCATTGGTTAATGTTGTGTTAGTTATTGTTGCATTGGTTATTGTTGCATTGGTAACCGTTGCATTGGTAACCGTTGCATTTAGCTCTGTTGCGTTAGTTACAGTTTCATTGGTTGGTACCGGAGTTACTGTTGCGTTGTTCGTAATCACTGGTGTTGCAGTCACACTGGTCGTCGGGGTCGGGGTCGGCGATGTGCAGCCAGACACTAAAACAATACCAGCGACAAGCGTTGCAGCAACTAAAATTATAATTAATGCTCTCTTATCCATACTATTCACCTCTCGTTATAATCGTGCCAGGATGCCATTGGGTAGCAACCGGCGACTACCTTTATGTGTAGCCTCTCATTTTACTTATTACTATCGGGTTTATCCGCATATTTTATATATAAACTACCTTCGTACCTGCCACAGGTACTTTAAGGTGATTCGGTGAAAAAATCACGAGCGTCAGGTGGGTATAAGCAAGCAAAAACTTTAATGCGCAAAGGGCTATTGTATATTCCGGAGAACTCCATGTATCATCTCGAATGTATTCGCTGCGGTGCCCAGTACAGGCACGACGAGATCATCTATACCTGTAAAAAGTGCGATGGCCTGCTGGACGTCGTATATGACTATTCTCAAATCAAGCTCACCCGAGAAGACCTCTGCGGTCCCTTATCCGTCTGGAAGTACAAAGCCTTGCTACCCGTCTCGAGAGAGCCTGTCACACTCAAGGAAGGCGGCACCCCGATCTATCACATCAAAGCCATCGGTAAAGATATCGGCATGAAGGATGCCCATGTCAAGCATGAGGGCATGAATCCTAGCGGCTCTTTTAAAGACCGTGGCATGACCGTAGGCGTGACCAAAGCGCTAGAGCTGGGTATGAAGAGCGTGGCCTGTGCTTCGACCGGAAATACGTCTGCATCGCTGGCTGTCTATGGTGCCCGGGCAGGTATACCGGTCATTGTCATTCTTCCCCAGGGCAAAGTGGCGTTGGGCAAGGTGGCACAGGCGCTTATACACGGCTCCAAAGTCATCAGCATCAACGGCAACTTCGACGATGCACTCCGCCTTGTCCGGGAAATATGCATCGAGAACGGCATCTATCTGCTCAACTCGATCAACCCGTACAGGCTGGAAGGCCAGAAGACCATTGGCTTCGAGATTGCCGATTACTTTAACTGGGAAGTCCCCGACCGGATCATCCTCCCCGTTGGTAACGCCGGCAATATCACCGCGATCTATAAAGGCTTGAACGAGCTGAAGAAACTGGGCATCATCGACCGTATTCCTATGATGACTGCTATCCAGGCAGAAGGCAGCGCTCCGATTGTCAAGGCGATTAAATCCGGTGCCAAGGATATCGTGCCAGAGGCACACCCCGAAACAGTCGCGACTGCGATCAGGATCGGCGACCCGGTCAACGCTGTAAAGGCGCTCAACGCTATCCGGAGTTCCGGTGGTGCTGCCGAGACTGTCACAGACGACGAAATCCTGGCCGCCCAGAAACTGCTCGCCTGGAAAGAGGGTATCGGCGTAGAACCCGCATCCGCAGCCTCCGTAGCCGGGCTGATCAAGCTCCGAAACATGGGCGTCATCGGCAAAGATGAAAAGGTCGTTTGCGTGACCACCGGGCACTTGCTCAAGGACCCCGAAACCGTCATCAAGATGTGCCAAAAGCCCATCGAGGTCGAAGCTACTAAGGAAGCTATTAAGAAAGTAATGGGCTGATAACCAGGCCCCAACACTTGTCTCCCGAAGGGAAATGTCGCACAGGGGACTTTTATTGAAGTCCCCTGGCATATACCCCTTTTTATAATCGTGATTTATCCGAGTGTTCTGTCATCTCTGACCACGACCACATTATCCCGTAATATCTGCCTGTCGGTTTCCATTTTAATACCTGTACTGTCGGGGGTCATCTGTGGCCTCTGATATCATCCGCCACAACAAATTTAATTGGTTTATTTGTGGCATAATTTTGTATTATTACTATTAATATGGTTTATCATGCAGACATAATAAATATACGCTTCTTAATACTCAATTAGTAATTCCATATATGATTTTGACAATCTGGAAAACCAGAATACAAACGATCATTACCGTACTTTGATATTTTAGCCGAAGGCCCTTTATTCCAGCAGCAATAGCGATATCATGGATACGACATCGTCGTTTTTTAGCACATTTTGGCCCCTCAGGCGTTTATCCCACATGGCAGTTTCCACGAGGCCGCGGACATTGATGCCACAGGCTTCCAGCGACGGTCTGGCAATCTGCGGGTGCTTACACGCAGTACGCCCGCTTTCCACCGCACAAACTTCGCAACCCGGACAATGGTTAAGGCCGAAAACAAATGCCTTGTGGCGGCCATTAATAAACGCATACCGTTCCAGCCTCAGGAATGCATCCCAGGCGGCAGTAATGCCATCTGCGGTAACCTGCTTATCGACATCCCGGCTATGGGCCGGCACATCGTAGCGAAGTAAAAATGCAGTGCTATATTCGCCGAGAATGGCTCTGGTTCTCCCCGGTTCCGGGCTATATGGCGGGCATACCAGGCGCCTGCCGTAATTGGGACAGCCGTACTGGCACTTCAGCAGCACCCAGTCCTCTACGGGTACGTCAATCGTAGAAATACGGGCGATGTCGATGACTCCCAGTTCCTGGGCGAGGCTTTTCAACCCCTGGTCGAAATCGTCTGATAACGTACCGTGTAACACAACTAAAAACTGTTACAGACGGCTATTTTTAAATGATCAGTCAATGTGGTGGGTAGAAGCCGGATTGAAAGATTTTTCCGCGAGTGACTTATCATCGGTTCATCCTGCCCGACACCGGCATAAACTGGGGGTACATGGCTTGCAGGCCAGAACTGTTGCGATTTATCTTTCCCCTATCACCGATCATACCTATACCTAATATGTGCAAAAGCTTTATATGTATAGAGTTACTACTAGGTACCTATGCTCAATAGGTATATCGAGCACTAAAGGTGTATCACAAATGGAAAAGGAAGGATTCATCGATACCATGGCCAATTCGGTAAAATATGGTATCTCGGACTTAAGATCACTGCTGTGGGGCTGCATCGTCGCTCTACTCTGCATGGTACTGATTGGTATTCCATTCATGCTAGGCTATATCACCCGCTGCGGAAGGTACTTGCTCAACGGTGACAATAAGCTCCCACCCTGGGACGATCTTGGTGGAATGCTAAAAGATGGCATCATTGTCCTGGCCATTGGCATTGTCTACGCTTTGATCGGCGGGTTACTCTATGTCCTGGTCATGCCCTTCTTTATAGCTGGTGGCATATTTGACAGTAACATCCTGCTAATCATGGGTGTCATAGTGGCAATACCCGTCATCCTGCTAGAGATCGCACTCAGCTTGCTATTCTACCTCTCGTGGATGGAATATGCAGTCAGCGGTAACCTGGTAAAGGCCATCAACCCGGTACGTGGGCTGAAGCTGATCGCGGCTAACCCGATGGGCTATATCCTCGCACTGGTATCGATCTTCATCATAGGGATCGTACTCTCCATCCCCTCCGTGCTGATCATCACCATCCCATGGGTAGCCTTTGCCACCTACGTAGCAAACGCATACATCTACACACGGTTCTACCAGGGCACCGTCAAGACCCGGGTAGACAGCGCGTCGGAACTGCCGGCGGCTGTCTAAATTTTTTTAAGTTTCAACATAGGAAACCTATTTATCTGAAGCTTTTTATACTGTATACGCCAGTATAGAGGTCGTTTGCCTGGCTTGAGCTGAATGAGATGGGTTCTAACGATGGGTTTATGCATATTGCCTTTCGGGCTATTGGTTATCCACGGACTAGTATCAGTAGTACTTTGATTGGCTCGTTTTTTGTAATTTTAAGCTTTTTCATCATCGGCATCCCTTTTCAGCTTGGCTTTATTGCGCGCTGTAGCCGACATGTGCTATTGGGTGACAACCAGATGCCGGGCTGGGATAGTATCGACGACATTCTGAAAGACGGTTCATCTTTCTTTGTCATTGGGATCGTCTACAATTTCCTTTTTGCATTGGTTGTGTTTGTCTTCTTCGCGATCGTTCTCCTAAACCCTATTAGAGAAAATAATCTTGTTAACAATATTTTCATATATGCCATGATAATTGCCTTGTTTGCAGCTTATGCAGTCATCAGGTTGATGAACCATCTCGGCTGGATAAATTATCTTAACAGTGGTGACTTCAGTGAAGGAGTCAACCCCTTAAATGCTTTAAAAACTTTTATGGCGGGCCCGGGGGATTTCACGATTGCTATGATTCTCCAGTGGTTAATCACACTGCTGTTAGCCTTGCTATTTTTCCTGCCCCCCTATATTGTAACGATAACGAGCAATACCATAGCTTGTCTATGGTTACTTCTGGGGCCGGTTTTGTATTTCATGTCCTTAGCAGCCGCCATATATATCTATACCAGGACATATTGCAGAGTCAAGGGTGTAGAGCCAGCCTATGCTGAAGATTACTGAATTTGGCTATAGCTGACTAATCACGGATCGAAGTTGAGTGATCGTCAGAAAAGCTTTATCAGTCCGGACCGATGATCATCTCCCTGTATAGATGACCCGTTATGAAACTACACTTTCCCATCCTAGCCTTACTTCTAATCGTGCTGGTCGCAGTGGCTTCCGTTAACTGCGTGCAGAAAAATCCGATTTTTAGTGCTGTGACACCGACTCCGATACTGACGCCGACGCCGACGCCGGCCTATGTCTCGCCTCACCAGTTTTCGACGGATGAGGCGTATGCCATCGGTAATAAGGCGATCGACAATCCGTATGTGCGAAAACGGTTAATCAGTGTCGGATGGAGGGATATCTCTAATGTTCCCGTTAAGGTGGGGGATGTCCTCTATATGACGGTTCATGAGAAAGCTCCTGGCTATGATGTGACTCGGAGTCTGCCTGCCGCCGTAATCGTGGTGGGGAACGAGAGCCAGGCCGGTATCAATGTCATCGCTTACCTGGATGGCAATCGGGTTGCCTACGTCGGCTTCGTTCCGCGGGCTGGTGTCAACGCCACCGGGGCTACGTACTACTCTTTCGAGCGAGGCGTGGCTGAGCATGTGCCGGGCAGTCAGGCTGAGCGTCTCTACGAGAACGTCACGGTCCTTGATACGGGCTATGCACAAGGTCAGAACCTCAGTAGTGAAGAAGATATGGTGGTTAGGTCCATTGCCATTGGCAACGAGACGGTGAAAAAATACGTACAGGGCCATGCATATGTGGTAAGAAACGTGACCATTAACGGCATCGAGCGGGGCTACTCAGACAGGTATATCGAAGCGTATCCTGACGTGAACATCGACATCATGGACGGCGGCAGCCTGGTCGATACCCTCGAGATACTCGTAGACGGTCGTAACGGGCAGGTTATCGCCATCGCCCACAAATTACCTTATGAGTATTGACTGGAATCGCCCGGCCCGGGCGATTTATCATTTTATGGCCATATTTAACCCCTTATAAGTAATCCGATAGATGACCCCCGCTTCGTCGTCGGAAACTAGCATTGACCCATCGGGCTGTATGAGTATGTCAACCGGCCGTCCCCATGCTTTACTGCCCTGGAGCCATCCTTCGGCGAAGATCGTGTGGTTTATGGCGCGGCCGTCTTTGACTGTGACAGCTTCGATTCGATAACCAATTGGTATATCCCTGTTCCACGAACCATGCTCGGCGATGAATATCTGTCCTTTGTACTCTGCCGGGAACATGTCGCCCCGGTAGAATTTCATGCCAAGAGCAGCTGAGTGAGCATCCAGTTCGACCTCTGGCGGTGTAACCTCGGAAACGTTATGCCCTGTGCCATAATCGGGATCGGTGATGTTTTTTCCATGCACGTATGGGAACCCGAAATCCATGCCGGGTGATGGTGCGACATTTAGCTCGTCCGGGGGCGCGTCATTTCCCATCCAGTCTCTGCCATTATCGGTGAACCATAACCTGCCCGCATCGTCCCAGTCAAAGCCCACCGTATTTCGGATGCCTCTGGCGAAGATTTCAAAGTCTGTGCCGTCAGGCTTTATCCTGGTTATAGAGGCGAAGGGCTCTTTAGGGTCACAGATGTTGCATGGTGCTCCGACGGGAACATAAAGTAAGCCATCAGGTCCAAAAGCGATGTACTTCCACCCATGCCACTCGTCCTTCGGGTATTTGTCGTAGATAACGGTGGGCTCTGGTAGGTTGTTAGGCTGTGTATCTATGTGGTCATAGCGGATTATCCGGGCGACCTCTGCAACGTACAGGGAACCATTGTGATATGCCACTCCGGCGGGCATGTGCAAACCTTGAGCTATTACCGTTACATTATCTGCTCGGCCGTCTCCGTTTAAGTCTCTGACTGCATAGACCTTTCCTTCGGTGCGAGTACCTATATAAAGAGTTCCATCAGGTCCTTGTGTCATCTCCCTGGCATTCGGGACATTTTCAGCATAGATCTCGATACTAAATCCCGGCGGTAGCTTGATCTTGTCCAGCTGTACGCCTGTAAAGTCCGTTTTTAATTGAATATCTTGTATGGATGGTCCTGCCATATACTGGTAGGCTATTGTAACGATCACTGCAATCAGGAAGAGTGGAACGATCACCAGTATAAACTTCTGAGCACTGTCTCTTTTTACCATATGCCACACTTCCAGGGCGTTATTGAACTAACCTTAAGATGTGGTCTGCGTCTGGTAGTATATCGCTTTGGGAAGCTTAGCGCAAAAATCCAAATAAAATAAAAAAGATTTAGAGGTTTATACTTTAGCAATTTTTTCCGACAGCTCGGCCGCCCGGCTCTTGTCGATGAGCAGGCTGGCGGATGTACGCACCCATTTAGCGAGCTCAGGCAAGTGTGTTTTTTCTATCATCTGGAACTCCAGGCCGTTCAGGTGGTGCTTTGTTTGTCTCTCAAGGAATGCCTGTGACGACGGGCCAATATAATCGATGGTAATCTTAAGCACCTTATCTGATGTAATGCTCATTAAGCCAACCCCCTGCGATCTTCTAATATTTAATCTCAGGGGCTGACTGGTTTACGTTCCCGGTCTCTTCCTGTCGCATCATTCTTTCGAACTTGATACTTGCCACCATCCGGCTGAATGATTCCGCCAGATCGCCCACTTCATCCTTGCGCTTCACGTCGATGACTATATCCATGTCGCCTTTGCTGATCTTCTCTGCTCCCCTGTTGAGCTTGTTGATATCTCTCATTATCGTAGCCACGAAGTAGCCGACGATAATCCCTGCCATCACTACTGATATCGCTATGATCACGTAGATTGTATTGCCAATGAAGTTTTGCTGCTCGATCACTTTCTGGCTGTCCATGTCTACGCCTAGCATGCCTACAATGTTACCGCCTGCATCTCTGATTGGCGCATAGCCCGAGAGCACGCTGCCCCATTGGTCCATGGTGAATTCTTTGTCTGCACTGAGCTTGTTGAACCCAGCCATAAGCTCCGGGTTTGTATCTTCGTAAACTTCGCCTATGCTGGCTGCTTCAGGGTCTGTACCGTAGTCTGCATCAAGAGCGAACTCAACTCTGTCACTGTTTTTCCGCATGACGTATATGTACTTGATATTCGGATTTACCGCTCTCATAGCGTTCAGCTGATCTTTGATTTCCAGAAAAGCTATTGTGTTTTCGTCACCCGGCTTTAAGGCTGCTATAGCAGATCCGTTGATCTGCGTCGCAGCGACACCAGCTACCGACTGTAGTTCGTCTTGCTGCCTTTCCTTCAACGCATTCTTTGTTTCATTATATGTGTAGAAGAAAGTCATCGACGATACGATTAATATCAATAGGATAAAGCTGACAGTGAGCTTTGTAATTAGGCTGTTATAGAACCTGGTCATTTCGGTCACCTGTTCTTTGTCAGCGTTTACTATACAAGGGGTAGTAAATAAAAATATTCTTATTAAAAAGTAATTTCGGATTGCGCAGAGGCATTATCTATCATACGAACAGCTTTAGCTCACTCGTTAGTATCTTTTAAAAACAAGTAGGATTCGGGGTTAAGAATTAACCCCAATGATGAATATAACCCCAGGTTTAGGGCAAATGGAGGTGATGAAATATCCTTAGAAAAGGATACTTCTGTTTGTTTCAGTCCTTGAGGACGATTTCTATGTTGATATCCTTGGGTACCTGGATGCGCATGAGCTGCCTGAGTGCGCGCTCGTCTGCGTCGATGTCGATGAGTCTCTTGTGGACCCTCATTTCCCAGTGTTCCCATGTAGCAGTGCCTTCGCCGCTGGGGCTCTTCCTTGATGGGACTACGAGCCTTCGGGTCGGTAAAGGTACCGGACCTGAGATGTTGACGCCAGTCTTCTCGGCGATCTTCTTGACCTGACCGCAGACGTCATCCAGCTTGGTAGGGCTGGTGCCCGATAGTCTAATTCTTGCTTTCTGGTTAGCCATGTTTGTCACCTGTATTAAGAATGGAGGCGGGCAATAATGATGCCCGGGGCAATACGATTGTCCCAGGCTATAAAGTTTGCCCTCCTCGGTATTCACTTATTTCGGGGTAATGTCCATGACTACGCCAGCAGCTACGGTCTGGCCCATGTCACGGATTGCGAACCTGCCGAGCTGCGGGATCTCCTTGACCTTCTCGATTACGAGTGGCCTTGTTGGCCTGATCAGGACGATTGCTGCGTCACCGGTCTTAATGAACGGCGGGTTCTGTTCCTTGACACCACCGGTCTTGGTGTCGAGAGTTGCCAGGATCTGGGTCAGGGTGCATGCAACCTGGGCGGTGTGGCAGTGGAACACCGGGGTGTAGCCTGCTGTAATCGCGGACGGGTGCTGGAGCACTACGACCTGTGCCTTGAACTCCATTGCAACTGTGGGTGGTTTGTCTACGTGACCGCAGACGTCGCCACGGCGTACGAGGTTCTTCTCAACGCCTCTGACGTTCCAGCCGATGTTGTCGCCTGGCAGTGCCTGGGCGATTTCCTCGTGGTGCATTTCGATGGACTTGACCTCACCAGTGTGGCCAACGCCGTCGATGCCCGGGCGGAAGATGATCTTGTCGCCCTTCTTCATGATGCCGGTCTCGACACGGCCTACAGGTACTACTCCGATACCGGAGATCGTGTATACGTCCTGGATTGGCACACGCAGCGGAAGCTGGGTGGGCTTTTCGGGCTCCTTCAGGTTGTTGAGTGCCTCGAGGATGGTGACTCCGTTGTACCACTTGGTGTTGTCCGAGTGCTTGGAGATGTTGTCGCCACCGTATGCGGAGGTCGGGATGAAGGGGATCGCGTCCGGCTTGAAGCCGATCATCTTAAGGATGGCGCTGACTTCAGCCTTGACTTCGTCATACCTCTTCTGGTCGTACTTGATCGCGTCCATCTTGTTGATTGCGACCATGAGCTGGGTGATGCCGAGCGTCCTGGACAGGAAGATGTGTTCCTTGGTCTGCTGCATGACACCATCAGGTGCTGCGCAGACGAGGATCGCCGCGTCAGCCTGGGATGCGCCAGTGATCATGTTCTTGACGAAGTCCCTGTGACCCGGGCAGTCCACGACTGTGAAGTAGTACTTCTCGGTGTCGAACCTGCGGTGAGCGATATCAATAGTGATACCTCTTTCTCTCTCTTCCTTTAAAGAGTCCATTACCCATGCGAATTCGAAGGTTGCCTTGCCCTTGGACTCGGCCTCCTTCTTGAACTGCTCGATGATGTGCGCCGGTACGGCGCCTGTTTCGAACAATAACCTGCCGACAAGGGTAGACTTGCCGTGGTCAATGTGTCCGATGACTGCTAAGTTCATGTGTGGCTTAGTTGCTGCCATATTATATCCTCCAAATGTTGAACGTAAAGTTACTTGCAATCGTAAAGGCATTTGTTGTTTTTATACCTTTCGACTCTTTCCGCTATCGTCTCAGTACGGGAAGTGCCGACTTCCTTTTTATTTGAGGAAGTGGCGACTTCTCCTTCTCCGAGGACTTGTCGATTTCCTCTTTATTCGAGGAAGTCGGACGGCCTCGGGATTTCTGCCTTCAGACCCTTCCTCTTACGGATGTCGATCACGATCTGGTTCTGCAGGTTGCCCGGCAGTGGTAAGAATCCGAGGAACTCGGTATTCCACATTGCCCGGCCTTCGGTTGCGCCGCGGATGTCTCCCGCGAATCCGAACAGCTCTGCGACTGGTGCACTGCCTTCGATGACCGAGAGGTCGCCCTCTGACTGGATATCGATGATCGTGCCACGCCTGCCCTGGATCTCACGTACTGCAGCACCCATGTGGGCCTGGGGTACGCTGATGAAGACTTTCTGTAAGGGTTCCAGCAGTGTCGGCTGGGCTGACAGGACTGCGCCCTGAACGGCTGTCCTCATTGCGGGGATAACCTGAGCGGGGCCTCTGTGGACCGCGTCTTCGTGCAGCTTGACATCCATGAGCTTGATCAGAATGCCCTGAGCCGGCTCTCTTGCGAGCGGACCGTTCTTCAGTGCCTCTTCCATACCTTCGATGATCAGTTCCATGGTTTCTTTCAGGTACTGGATACCCTTGGTCACGTCGACGAGCATGTTCGTGCCGTAGACATGGGTAACACCCTTAGCCGCATCCTTGTCCATGCCCAGGTTGATCAGCGCGTTTCGCCTTTCAATTTCCGGCATGTTCATGGAGAACGAGCCATCCTTGATCGCATCGAAGATCGGCTGGGGCATTGGCTCAACGATAATATAGAACCTGTTGTGCTTGTTCGGGGATTTACCCTCGATAGGTCCGGCGGTCTGGCCGATGGTCTCACGGTAAACCACGATTGGTGGGGACGTGATAACCTCGATACCGCGGTCCCTGGTGATCCTCGACTTGGTGACGACTTCCAGGTGAAGTTCGCCCATGCCGGAGATCAGGTGCTCGCCAGTCTCTTCGTTGATGTCTACCTTTACAGTCGGGTCTTCCTTGGCAACCTGCCTCAATGCTTCAACCAGCTTCGGCAGGTCCTTCATGTTCTTGGCCTCGACAGCCACAGTCATGACGGGTTCCGAGACGTGCTTGATCGCTTCGAACGGGGTCATTTCCCGCAGCGTGGAGCCGGTAGAGCCCACGATTGCGTCCCTGAGGCCAGTGACGGCTGCAATGTTGCCTGCCGGGATCTTATCGACTTCCATCCTCTCTGCGCCCATCGTGATGGCTACGGACTGGACACGGTTCGTGTTTGCCGTTCCCGTGACGTATAACTCCTGTCCTCTGACAAGCGTGCCCGCGAAAAGCCTTCCTACTGCAACTTCGCCTGCGTGGGGGTCGGTCAGGATCTTAGTGACCATGAATACGATCTCCTCGTTCGGGTTGCAGGTCATGAGGTTTTTGCCGACCTTGGACTCCTTGTCGCCTTTCCAGATCGCCGGGATACGGAACGGCTGAGCCTGAGTCGGGGTAGGCAGGTGGTGAACCACAGCGTCGAGCAGCACTGCGTGCAGCGGCGACTTAGCCGAGAGCTCTTTCATGCTGCCAGCCTTACAGTAGTCGTAAACCTCGTTGAAGCCGATGTTGCTGGCCTTCATCGATGGTACGGAGACTGCCCACTTGTACAGAGCAGAGCCGAAGCAGACTGTGCCTTTTCCGGCGTCCAGCTTCCAGCCGTGCTTTTCGTAGTTCTCCGGGGACATGCTCTTGATGAGCTTGTTAACGTGATCGATGACCTTTCCAAGCCTGACTGGCATGTCTGACTTCTCGATCTTAAGCTCGTTGATCAGCCTGTCAACCTTGTTGATAAACAGGATAGGCTTGACATTCTCACGAAGTGCCTGACGCAGAACCGTTTCGGTCTGGGGCATGGTGCCCTCGACAGCGTCTACGACGACGACTGCGCCGTCGACCGCTCTCATGGCTCTCGTCACGTCGCCGCCGAAGTCCACGTGGCCCGGAGTATCGATCAGGTTGATCAGATATTCTACTCCTTCGACCTCATGTACCATCGAGACGTTCGCCGCGTTGATCGTGATGCCTCTTGCCTGCTCTTCTTCGTCAAAGTCCATGAACAGTTGCTTGCCAGCAAGGTCCATGGAGATCATGCCCGAGCCTCCGAGCAGGTTGTCCGAAAGCGTTGTTTTGCCGTGGTCGATGTGGGCGCAGATCCCGATGTTCCGGATAAGCTCCGGCTTGTCCATCAGGTCTTTGATCCGCTCGACCATTTTCTTTCCTCTTGTCGCCATTGTGATTACCCCAAAAAATAATCAGGTAAAATTACCTGGCCGCCTTCGCAACTCTTTCTTTCTCGTCCTTCTTACCGACCGAGTAGCTCTTCACGTCGCCCTTGGAGGCTGCGATGAGCTCGTCTGCGAGTGCGCTCTCGATGGTTTTCTTGGACTTGAACGATGCTCTCTCAGCACCAGCACAGATGAACATGAGTGCCTGGTCGACTCTCCTCATCGGGGCTGTGTCGACTGACTTTGGCACGTTAATGCCACCGTACTTGAGCCTGACCGTCTCTTCGCGGGGACCTGCGTTCTCGATTGCGTCCACGAGGACCTGCACCGGGTTCTGCTTGGTCTTGGCTGCGATGATCTCGAACGAATCACGCACGATACCGTAGCACTTGGTTTTCTCGCCGGTGTTGGTCTCGTTGCGCATCAGCTTGTTGATGAGGCGCTCGACGACGGGCATGTCTGCCTTCTTGAACTGGCGGAAAGCGGACTTGCCGCCGGTGTGGGGTACCACGAGTGGCTTGAGGTTAATGTACCTCTTGATGCTCGGGTCTTTAACAATGACCTGTGTCATGTCGTACTTGCCGAAGAGCAGCAGGTTGTTGCTGTATTTGGTCTCTACGTTGTTAGTAGTAATTTCTGCAGTTGCGTCTGTCATGCTCTTACCTCAGGGGCTTGTCTCTCTTACCCATTACCAGCTCGTTGAGGGATACGTCGTTTACCTTGAATACCCTGAAACGAACACCCGGAATGTCACCGTACGAGCCTCCCATGCGGCCGCCGATGCCTTCGATGGTCACTTCGTCGTGTTCATCGATGAAGTTGATGGCGCCGTCACCGGGGCAGAAAGCGGTGATCTGTCTGCCGTTCTTGATGAGCTGAATCCTGATGCACTTACGGATTGCGGAGTTCGGCTGCTTAGCCTCTACACCGATCTTCTCGAGTACAATTCCCTTTGCCTGAGGAGCTCCCTCTAGCGGGTCGGCTTTCTCGTCTAACCGCAATACACGGCGAGCGTAATCTCGGTCGCCCCACCTGTAAAGTTTTCTGTCGTGCGTGAGCTTCCGACATGCAAATTTACCTATTCCCATGATTATATCTCCTGATTACTTCTGGTTGTTGATGACTACATCGTCCAGTTTATGATGCCTCTGCGCCAGCAGTTTTACTTTCTGAATGTTTCTGCCGTTCTTACCGATCGCCAGACCCTTATCCTTAGTCGCTATGTCGACGATGGCAATGCTGCGGTCTCCCTTTGTAGCTATTACAATGTTCTTTACCGCCGCCGGCTGGAACAGGTTGCGGATGAATTCTTTGGGATCCTCAGAGTACTCTATGACTTCGATGAGCCTACCAATCTGTTTCTTTACCCTGTTGATGTTACTACCACTTTTACCGATGGCCAGGCCCATGTCTCCCGTCTTCACGACGAACAAGATCTTGCTGTCGTCGTCGAGGAGTAGACAGTCCTTGGCGTGCGCTCCAGTCGTTGACTCGAAAAGCGCAATGTACTGCATTGTCTCAGTGGTAAAAGTAACATCAGGCACTCTTTACACCTCTGGCTAACGCCATGATATCAGAGTCGCCTGGCTCGAGAATCGTTATGGCTGAGACTACGTAGGGTTTGCCGCATATCGGGCCTAGGTCCACGCTCAATCCTTGAAACTCGTACAACGGTATGTTCGATTCCTTGATCTGATTCTTCACGTCGACAGGGCAGTTGGTGGCCACAATGACAAGTTTCGCTACTCCGCGTGTGCTTGCTTTGACGGCCTGCTTGGTCCCAATCAGGACCTTGCCAGTCCTTACGACGCTTCTCAGTGACTTGTCCAGATCTATATCCATATTCTCACTTCTTTCTGGTCGTGCTTACAGCTAATAGTTCTACATCGCCGGTGCCTATTTGTATTGGCTGTCCTACAATCACGTTTTCTGTGACACCGGTGAGCTCATCGACTTCTCCGGCTACCGCTGCGTCGAGGAGGTGGTTAACCGTAACCTCGAATGCGGCCCTGGAAAGCACGCTGGCTTTCTCGCCGGATATGCCATGTCTGCCGATCTGCTTGACTTCTCCGTCGAGGGACATCATGTCTGAAACCAGCATGATGTGCCTGATATCTACGGTTAGGCCTTGCTCGGATAGCGTATCAAGTGCTTCATTGATGATCGCGTTCCTTGCAGCCTCGATGCCCAGCACTTCGGCAATCTCATTGATATTATTCGTCTTGGTCCGGGCGGGGTCAACCCCGTCGAACTGGATGACTTTCTTTAATACAGAACCTTGAGTATAAATAACATACTCGTGGTCTTCCTTACGAATAACGACACGACTGATACCTTTGATACCTTTTAAAGGTATCGACTTGATCTTCTCCACGAGCTGGAGCAGGTCACGGTACGACGGCTCATCGGGGTTGATCACGAGTTTATTGTCCTGAATGACAGGCATGTACTCGATCTCTTCCTTGATCCGGTCCGCTACTTCCTGCATCATCATGCCTCGCTGGAAGAGCTGTTTTTCGTTGATGTCGATGATTATGCTCATATCGGTCAGGTTGGTGGACACCGCTCCCATATCGGATACGTTTGTCTCTTCCAGTTCCCAGCCGAGTTTCTTGACTGCATCCCTGTTGCCCGATATGTCCGGGGTCAGGTGGATGGTCATCATGGGGGTGGACGGCTCCTTGCGCGCGTCCACGATTTCGATAAGACGGGGCAGACCGAGCGTTACGTCGATTTCAGCTACACCTGCGTAGTGGAACGTACGCATCGTCATCTGGGTGCCCGGCTCGCCGATGCTTTGTGCGGCGATCATGCCGACTGCTTCGCAGTTCTGTACTTTTGCATTCTTGTACGACAGCAGGGTCAACTCGATGATCTGGTCCAGCTGCTTGCGAGTGATCTTTTTACACTTCAGGTTCGCCTTGAGGTCTTCGCTCATCTTATAGGGCAGCTCGAGCTTATCGATCTCTGTATGAATTGTGTTTTCGGATAAGTTGCTCACTTTGAATCACCGTCGTTCAGCACACTGTCAATAATACGTGGGATGTTGACACCTTCGCCGTAGTCGCTCTTCATCGGGTCGACGCCGTCTTCGCCGTAGGTGAACTGCACAACGACGCCTCTGGTTTCCCTGACTGTGCCGTCATACTTGACTTCCAGATCCTGGAGCGCGTTGACGAGACGTCTCTGCAGGTAACCGGACTGTGATGTACGGACTGCAGTGTCGACCAGGCCTTCACGGCCACCCATTGCATGGAAGAAGAACTCCGTCGGGTTCAAGCCTGTCTTATACGAAGACTCGACGAAGCCACGGGCATCTGCACTCCTGTTGCCTGCGCTGAAGTGGGGCAGTGTCCGGTCGGTGTAGCCTCTCGAAATACGCTCACCACGAACCGACTGCTGACCCACGCAACCTGCCATCTGGGTCAGGTTCAGGAAGCTGCCTCTTGCGCCCGATCTGGCCATGATGACTGCAGAGTTGTCGCCCTGGCTGCCCAGGTACTTGCCGGCAATTCCGCCAGCCCCGTCTCTTGCCTTGGCCAGTTCCTGCATGATACGCATTTCCAGCGTCTCATCCAGGGTGCGGCCGGGTAACGGTTCAAGCTCGCCGTGGTCATGGGCTTCGATGAGCTTCTTCACTTGTTTTTCAGAGTTAAGAATGATGTCGGTAATCTGTGCGGCCGACTCGCTTGGAATGTCCGTATCGCTGATACCGTAGGAGAATCCACGAGCTGTGATCGCACGGATGGCCAGACGAGTCATGTTGTTGATGAATTCGGACGCAGTGTGCTCGTCGTAGGTCTTGACAATCCGGTCAAGGATCTTACCGCTGAATGCTCCGATTGCTTTTTCATCGATGGTGCCGGACTTCAGATCGCCGTCAGTGATTCTGACAAAGGCGTCCTTCTCGCATTCGTCTCCCTTGCATTGCTCGCAGTTCTCGCAGATCTTTGCCTGGTAGGTCATGTCTAGCCCACTCGGGAGGATCTGGCTGAATATCTGCTTGCCGGTATAGTACTTGATGCCCTTCTCGACCTTGGCCGGTTCCGGCAGTTCATGTACGTTTACCTTGCTGAGGAGTTCCAGCGAATCAGTCTCAGAGTACATCCTGTAGCCCTTGGTCAGCAGGAAAATGCCCGACACGTGGTCATGCAGGCCGCCGATGATGGGGCCGCCGAACCTGGGTGAAAGGATGTTCTCCTGTACCAGCATGAGGATACGTGCTTCTGCGAGTGCCTCCATAGTCTGCGGGACGTGGAGGTTCATTTCGTCACCGTCAAAGTCTGCGTTATATGGTGCGCAGACGGCCGGGTTGAGCCTGAACGTCTTGTGGGGCATCACCCGCACGAAGTGCGACATGATACTCATCCTGTGCAGCGAAGGCTGCCGGTTGAACAGGACGATGTCGCCGTCTTTCAGCTGCCTGTCGATCTTCCATCCCGCCTCGATCTGGTCGGCCAGCTCGACACAGTTCTTGTCTGTGATTTTGAGCCTGCGGCCGTCGGCCCGCTTGACGTAGTTTGCGCCCGGGTGGTTCTCAGAGCCACGCCTGACGAACTCTCTGACAACCTCGATGTTGAACGGGGTTACTGTGACTGGTATAGTCATCTCCTTGGCAATTCGCATGGGGACGCCGACCTCGTTGATGCTGAGGTTCGGGTCAGGAGATATGACTGTACGGGCGCTGAAGTTCACACGCTTACCGGACAGGCTGCCACGGAAACGACCTTCCTTACCCTTGAGACGCTGGGACAGCGTCTTCAGCGGCCTGCCGGACCTGTGACGGGCCGGAGGTACGCCTGAGACTGCATTGTCCATGTATGTCGTCACATGGTACTGAAGCAGTTCCCACAGGTCTTCGATGATGAGCTGAGGGGCGCCTGCATCGCGGTTCTCCTGGAACCGCTGGTTGATCCTGATGATGTCGACGAGCTTGTGGGTCAGGTCGTCTTCGGAACGCTGGCCCGATTCGAGTGTGATCGATGGCCGCACGGTGACCGGCGGTACAGGTAATACTGTTAAGACCATCCACTCTGGCCTGGCGTTCTTCGGGTCCATGCCGAAGACTTCAATGTCGTCGTCGGGGATCATTTCGAGCCTGTCGCGTACGTCGGTCGGCATCAGCTTGTGGCCGTCTTCGATGTAACCGGTGGGCTTCTCGAACTTGATCTCCTTCTGTTCTTCGCCGCAGTACGGGCAGGTCGTCGATTTGGCGTCTTTAAAGACGTTCTTGACGATCTCGTCGATGGGCTGGCCCAGCCTCTGGGCGGTCTGGATCTGCCTGAGGTAGTCGGTCTTGCTGTTTTCGTCCAGGAGAAGCCTGCCGCACTTTCTGCAGGTCGTCCTTAAGATCTTACGCAGCAGACGGGCGAAGCCGACGTGGATGACCGGGGCTGCCAGTTCTATGTGGCCAAAGTGGCCCGGGCACTCGCCGGGGCGACCGCCACAGGTCCTGCATCTTAACCCGGGGTCGATGACGCCGAGCCGTGGGTCCATAAGGCCCATGTCGATGGGGTAGCCGTCATCATCGTAGGTGTCCGCGGTAATGATCTTGGTAACGCTCATCTTCCTGATCTCTGCCGGCGAGAGCAGGCCGAAGCGTATCTTCTTGATTCTCTTAGGGCTGGTCATGTTATTTCCTCCTTAAACCGCGTCCTCAAGCTCCAGCCTCGGTGCGATGCCGAGAGCCTTCATCTCGTCCAGTAACAGCTTAAACGCGTAGCTCATCTCGATCTTGTAAATGTTAGTGTCAGCACCGCAGTTCGGGCAGTAAATGACTTTCCGCTTTTTGTCCTCGGTGGCGACCATGCCGCAGTTGTTGCAGACGTACTCGAACACTTTGTCCGATTCATCCAGGAGACGCTCCTTGAGCGCCATAGCTGCGCCGTGGCCGATCATGACATCACGTTCCATCTCGCCGAACCTCAGACCGCCTTCTCTCGCACGGCCTTCGGTTGGCTGCCTGGTAAGCACCTGTACGGGGCCGCGAGACCTCGCGTGCATCTTAGAACTGACCATGTGGTACAGCTTCTGGTACAGGATGACGCCAGTGAATACGTCCGCGCTGATATGTTCGCCGGTGGTGCCACTGTAGAACACTTCCTTACCCGAGTGGGAGAAGCCGAACTTCTTCATGGACGCACGGAGATCGTGCTCTTCTTCGTTGTTGAAGGGCGTGCCGTCAACAAATCTGCCCTCAAGGCTACCCATCTTGCCGCCGATG
Source organism: uncultured Methanocella sp. (assembly GCA_964548585.1). Lineage (GTDB taxonomy): Archaea > Halobacteriota > Methanocellia > Methanocellales > Methanocellaceae > Methanocella_A. The sequence continues at coordinate 20,170 of CAZJRS010000054.1, forward strand.
GTTTCAAGGACGTGTCCGATGGTCATACGGGATGGGATTGCGTGGGGATTGATGATCAGATCAGGCACCAGGCCGTTCTCTGCGAAAGGCAGGTCTTCCTGGGGTACGATCAGGCCAATGACACCTTTCTGCCCGTGCCTGGATGCGAACTTGTCACCGAGCTCCGGGATACGCTGGTCCCTGGTGCGTACTTTGGCAAGTCTGCTGCCGTTCTGGGTAGCGGTCAGGATAACCGTGTCGACGATACCCTTCTCGTTACTGCGCATCGTGACTGATGTCTCACGCCTCTTGAGCGGAGTGATACCGCCAAGGTCGGTCGGCTCTTCCAGGAACCTGGGGGGGCTGGTCTTACCGATCAGGACATCGTTCGGCCCGACTACGGTCTCGGGGTTGACAAGGCCATCCTCGTCAAGCTGTGAGTAAAATTCACCTTCACGGGCACCTCTGACTTCCGCGTCAGGCACCTCAAAAGTGTCTTCCTGGCCGCCGGGGTACCTGCGTTCCTCGCCTTCAGTGGTCCTGAAGAAGTGGGAACGGCCGAGACCCCTCTCGATGGAGCCTCTGTTAATGACTAAGGCATCTTCAATGTTATAGCCTTCAAACGACAGGACAGCTACGACGAAGTTCTGCCCGGCCGGCCTCTCGTTAAAGTTCACTGCTTCCGCGGTCTGAGTGTTTACGATCGCTCGCTGCGGGTAGTGCAGGAAGTGGCCTCTGGTGTCCGGCCTGAGCTTCATGTTGGAAGTGCTCATGCCCAGACACTGCTTAATCATGCCTGCGCCCATCGTTACTCTCGGGGATGCGTTGTGCTCGGGGTATGGGATCATACCGGCTGCAATGCCCAGGATCAGCGACGGGTTGAGCTCCATGTGAGTGTGCTCTTTAACGAGTTTTGCCTCATCGATGGCGATGTAACAGTTTTCTTCTTCCTCTGCATCGATGTACTCGATCATGCCTCTCTTGACCAGATCTTCAAACTGGATCTCGCCACGCCTGATCTGATCCGTCTCTTCCGACGTAAGCAGAGTCTTTCCATCTTTTACCACGATGAGCGGCCTTCGGGCCCTGCCCATGTCCGTGTTGATGATGACTTCGTTGGTGAGCTTATGGTGCGCGATGTTGATCTGATTGGAGACGAGGCCCTGCCTCCGCTTCTCCCTGATGCTCTCTACGAGCTCTGACGGGTGGTCGTGCGTACCTACGAGCGCGCCATTGACGAATATTCTCGCCTTACTCAACTGTACCCCTCCTTAAGGGCTGAACGCCTGATTCAAGCATGATCTTTTTAATCGACTCATTATCCTCGACACCTGTCGAGAGTTCTACCGACATGGCAAAATTCTTCACCAGACCGCAGTTCGGTCCTTCAGGCGTTTCCGATGGGCAGATGCGTCCCCACTGGGTCGCGTGAAGGTCACGAGCCTCGAAGTGAGGCTGAGCACGTGACAATGGGGATATGACACGTCTTAAGTGGGATAGCATTGCCATGTAGTCAATGCGGTCAAGCAGCTGGGACACACCAGTCCTGCCGCCTACCCAGTTACCCGTCGCGAGGGGGTGAATGAGACGCTCTGTCAATACGTCTGCTCTGACCGCCGTAATCATGTATAATTCCCTGTTACGCATGTTAGCTCTCTCGAGCTGGTACTTGATATCACGGGTTAAGCGGTTGAACGAGACCCTGAAGAGGTCTTCCATCAGGTCGCCCGCGAGCTTGAGCCTCTTGTTTGAGTAGTGGTCCTTGTCATCCGGCGCCCTACGGCGGAGTGCAAGTTCACAGCAAGCTTCGGCCATCCTGCCCAGGAAGTACGACTTGGTGATCCTGGACTCGGCCAGCTTCGGGTCATCCGGACCGAGGCGCTCGAAGTTCTCCGGGTTCAGGTGGGGCAATAAGTAGCGATCGATCACGTAGAACGCTCTCTTGCGCTGGTAGTCCTTTGCCTGGCCCGCCGCGACGCGCTTGCCTATCTTCTCCATTGCCGACTCGGAAGTGTCCGCCTCGGCCTCGTCCAGGTTTTCAAGCATGAACTTCTGGATTTCGGGGTCGTCAGATACTGCGTTGACGATCTCCTCATCAGTCTCCAGGCCAAGCGCACGCATGAGCATGACCAGGTTCAGACGGCCGGAGATGGACGGGAACGAAACCTCAAGGATGGACTTGCGGCCTCTCTCAACAATAACCAGCGCACGGTAGCCTCTCCTCTGGGAGAATACCTTGGCCACCTCGATCTGGTCGCCGTACCTGTCGTCGAACTCGACCATGATCTTGTTCGGGGCAAGGTCTTCCAGCGTCATGATGACACGCTCGGTGCCATTGACGATGAAATATCCGCCTGGGTCTACTGGGTCTTCGCCCTGTTTGATCCACTCGTCAGCACTGACCTTTGCCAGGTTACACTTATTACAAGCGATCATGATCGGCATCTGGCCCACGTTGACTTCTATGAAGTCGCCCTCGATCTCGCCTCTGACAATGGCCATCTCAAGGAAAATCTCTGCAGCGTAGGTGATATTCCTCAGCCTGGCCTCGGTCGGGTAGAGCGGCTCGACGGAACCGTCGGCTTCCCTGACCACCGGGTGGCCCACTCTGATCTTGCCAAGCTTGACCTTTACCGGCTCGATGTTGTGCTCGATGTCTTCTATGTCTGTCTCGATGTATCCCTGCTCGTCAATGACTTTTTGCAGGCCCTGTTCCAGAAAAACGTTAAAAGAATCAATATGATGCTGCGCAATTTTTTTACGGGTAAAATACGCTTTACTTAGTACGGTTCGGTCTAACACGGTAGAATCCCTCTTACTCGATGACGAGCCTGTAGGCAACGGCTTTACCTGCCGTCAGGCTGTTTCTGATGATCTTCAAGACATCGCCCGGCTTTGCGCCGATCTGCTTTACGACAACGTCGGTGGTTTTAATCTTCGGCAACTGACCTTTAGAAATGTTATATTTACTCAAAACTTCGGCCGCTTCCTCTTCGCTGAGCAGGATATGATCGGGCACCAGCACGTGCTCCAGGACGTTGAATTTTTTTGTCAAACTTGCCTTCCTCCTTAAAACTGCATGGGGCGATGCGTCGCATGTCAATGCGGGCGCATTGTTTTACAATGCGCAAAATAGTTCTATAATATAGGGTAAGCGGGCTCATGGGGATTTGAACCCCAGGCCGCCTGGTTAAAAGCCAGGCGCTCTACCTAACTGAGCTATGAGCCCCCTCCGGGTGATATTACAACGTTTTATTTTTTACTTAAACTTAACGATACCGATGGGATGTATCGCGGCACTTACCATACAGTTATAGAACTTATTATTTGACGGCACTAAGAATAGTGCATCTAGGATTTATAGTTTTCTGTTATGAAAAAAGATGTGTCGGACGATATAATAACCATTATTCTTACTTATCACGGCCGAGTAATTATCTCGTATTTATATTATGAGGTGACAGAAACGATTAAATACATACGCGGGGAAGAAAGCTTAATTTATATACAAGCGCTTAGCGCCGGCACATAAGCGCTGGCACATAAGTGCCAAAGTATAAGCGTCGCAGCTTCTTTTCCTTATACCGGAGGTCATTAGCATACAAATCAGCATACACGGCGCAGGCCGGGAAGTGGGTAGATCCGCTTTTATGGTCGACGAAAAAATCTTACTGGACTTTGGCATCAAGCCTACCGATCCGCCTGAATACCCCCAGGGCATCATAAGGCCGGAACTGGTCGTCGTATCGCACGGCCATCTTGATCACTGCGGTGTCGTCCCAAACCTCATGGATATGAAGCCCACTGTCCTGTCGACTCCCCCGACCAAACACCTTACCAGACTGTTGGGCGAGGATACTATGGAGATCGCCGAATCTTCACACTCCGTAATGCCCTTCGACCCGGCTGATCTGTCCCAGCTTTTACGCATGACTAAAGAGCTGGACTATCTCGATGACTACGATTGGAATAACTATACGATTACACTGCTCGACGCGGGCCATATACCCGGCAGTTCGCTGGTTCACGTGGGCGATGGCGAGAAGTCTTTACTTTATACCGGGGACATCAAGAACACGGACACCCGGCTTCAGCGCGGATCGAAGATCCATTATCCCGAAGCAGACGCCCTCATGATCGAAAGCACTTACTTCGGCAAGGACCACCCGGACCGGAAGGCGCTTGAGCATAAGTTCATCGAATCCATCCGTTACACACTCGACATCGGCGGCAATGTCGT
>CAZJRS010000055.1:0-9483 GCA_964548585.1 uncultured Methanocella sp.
CTCCGACAGACATATCATTAATGTTGGTTCCGGCACCAGTACCACCTCCGGACATATCATTGAGGTTAGATCCGGCACCGGCACCGCCTCCTGCACCTCCCCCGATAACTGTGATATTTATAAGAGTTACATAATCTGGAACAGTCCAGGAATATGATCCAGGACGTGACCACGTATTAGAATATAATGAACCGATTGCATAAATTTTATTGCTTCCCACATACACGACGCCATTGACAACAACAGGGGAGGAATATATCGAACTTCCTGTTGTATAGGTCCATATCAGTTCGCCGGTGTTTGCGTTCAAAGCATATACATTCTTATCCAAACTTCCTACATACAATACACCGTTTGCAACCACAGGAGATGATTGCGAGTAGGTTTGGAAATAAGTCATTTTGTCCCATATTTCTATCCCAGTACTAGCATTTAGAGCGAATATCCTACCATTAGCGTTTTGAATGTATACCATATTATTAACAACTGCTGGTGAACTGTACATTATTATACCAACACTTGACACCCATATCACTGCTCCAGTACCAGCATTCAGAGCGACTACACATGCACCACCATTACCTGCCGCATACACAACACCACCGACAACAGCAGGAGATGATGTTGTATCCCCGGTAGTATAGCTCCATATCATTGTCCCAGTAATAGCATTCAGAGCATACAGTTTACCATCGCCACCTGCAACATATACGATACCATCCGCGACAGCAGGAGATGAACTAACGGTACTTGCAACAGTGCCTCCAGTTGTATAGCTCCAAAGCTTCGCCCCAGTACTAGCATTCAAAGCATATACTTTCTTATCTAGACTTCCTATATACACGATACCATTCACAACTGCTGGTGATGAATACGAGATACTGCCTCCAGTTGTATAGCTCCAAAGCTTCGCCCCAGTACTAGCATTCAAAGCATATACCAATCCATCGTAGCTTCCTACATATACAACACCATTTACAACAGCAGGAGATGAATACACCATTCCTCCAGTAGTATAGTTCCAAATTTTCATACCTGTGTACGCGTTCAGAGCATACACATTCTTGTCAGCGCTTCCCACATACACAACACTATTCACAACAGCGGGAGTAGACCGACTTGAGGTAGTATAGGTCCATAACGTTGTATTTTCAGGATGTATCCCCCCATCATCATAGGCCCCAGTATGGTATTGGTCTGCATGGAACATCCACCCAGATTGCTGTTCTGCTGCATACACAATTGACGATGCGCATACTAAAAATAAAATAGACACTATTACCAAATATACAAATAAGAATGATTTCATCGACTTAACCACCGTGTTTTATTCTACATAATTTAGCGATTATAGCACCATACAAGCCAATACTATTTAAAAATTGGGTCTATCATATTTTTTCTGTAAAATTATATAAAGCGGTTAATGTTAAGTAGCCTGTATCCAAAGTAAATGTTTAGGAGACAATACAATGGATACAAAGCCAAGTGAACTATTGGAGTACGTTGAGAAATACATAACTGATAATAACGAGGGCCTGCGAAGTCTCATGGAATGGTTTTTGAATACGGTTATGAAAGAGCAGGCGGACAAACAGGCTGGCTGTCTGCCTTACGAGCGGACTGAGGAGCGTCTGTTACATCGTAACGGCACTAAACCCAAGAGTCTCACTACCAGGATGGGGGTCATGCATCTGGATAAACCCCAGTTTATAGAAGCGCCTTTTGAAACCTGCGTATTCGATCGGTACAGTACTGTTGAACGGTCTATGCTTAACCTGGTCCAGGAATCCTACCTGCAGGGCGTAAGCACCAGGAATGTCCGGGAAGTCATCAAACACCTGGGCGTAGAGGATCTCAGCCGGAGCACTGTAAGCCGTATTTCGGAAGAGTTGGACTTGAAAGTGCGGGAGTTCCTGGACCGGCCGTTAGAGTTGCCAGTCCACATTATGTACGTGGATGCCACATACTTCAAGGTAAAATGCAACGGACGGTATGTGAATAAAGCCTTGTTCATCGTTGTTGGCGTACGAAGTGATGGACTCAGGGAAGTCCTCGGAGCACGGGTAGCTGAACGAGAGGATGAAGGGTTGTGGCACGAGTATTTCGAGGAACTGAAAGAACGAGGCCTCCGAGACGTCCGAATGATTATCAGCGACGGCCACAAGGGCATCAAAAGCGCGGTGCAGAACTGTTTCCCAAATGCCAGTTGGCAGATGTGCCAGGTCCACTACTGCAGGGCAGTCCTGAGAAAACTCCCGAAATCCATGCATAAAGAGACTGGAGAACGATTAAGAAACCTCTACGAGAACCCAGAGGGGGAATGAGCCTGTACGCAGAAGAACTTGAAGAACAGGGATACACGGCAGCAGCCAGGACCATAGAACGATACCGTTACGACCTGTTCAACTACATGAGCTTCCCCAAACCATTCTGGAGAAGGATCAGGACCACCAACCTACTGGAAAGCACTAACCGGGAACTGAAAAGAAGAAGCAGAGTCATAGGAGCCTTCCCCAACGACCAGAGCCTCCTCCGAATCGCCGTAAGCATCCTCATAGATAAAAACGAGGAGTGGATGACAGGAGACAGATTCTTAAACCTGGAAACACACCCAATCGATCAGGATACAGGACTAACCCAAATTACAGAAAACAAAGGGCAGAAATAAAAATAAAAAATGAGTGGAATAGACGTAAGATTAGGCTATTGTATCACTTTACCAAAATAGCTTATTTCTACATATCCAGGATGCCCAGCATGCCCATAAGAGTCTTGCCATCCGCTGGTCCCACTGCTTCCATCACCGCCTTTTCCGAAGAGATATTCGGAGTATCCGCCAGCACCAATTCCGCCATCGGGGAATGTTCCAGCCTGGCCGTATACTTCACCTATACCTCCCGCACCCTGAGTTCCCGGGGTGTCAGGTTGCCCTTGGCCACCGCCGATACCTCCGATCCCACTGTTTGCACTGATTTCCCCAAATTGGGATAGACCTGCGCCCCCACCGTTGCCACCGTTAGTATAGCCACCAAAAGTGCCCCCGATGCCACCATTTCCAACCGTGATATTGATGATCTGCCCCGGAGTAACACTATATCCGGTTACATTAGTTAGGTAACCGCTTCCCCCAGCCCCTCCGCCACCTCCGGAGATACCGTTGAGTTGAGATCCTGCACCAGCCCCACCACCTGCACCCCCACCGATTACTGTAACATTTATTCTTGTTACACCATTCGGTACAGTCCAGTTATATGTACCGGGAGATGACCAATTTACAGAATAAGTTGTATATAAAGAACCGATAGCATATACTTTATAATCCTCGCTACCAAAATATACGACACCATTTGCGACTACTGGAGTAGATACCACATAACTTCCGGTTGTATAACTCCAGATCTTTGCACCAGTACTAGCATTCAATGCATACAAATTATAATCACCACTTCCAACGTATACTATACCGTTGGCAATTACTGATGATGTGACCCAACTTCCGGTTGTATAACTCCAGATCTTCGCGCCAGTACTAGCATTCAAAGCATACACTTTCTTATCATTGCCTCCAACATACACGATATTATTTGCAACAGCAGGTGTACCTACCCCACCTGATGTCACATAATACCATATTAGTGTACCAGTACTAGCATTCAAAGCATAGACAAAATTGTCACGGCCACCCACGTAGACAACGCCATTCACAACAGCAGGTGAAGAACTTACCATACCGGATGTTCTATAACTCCATATATTCGCACCAGTGCTTGCATTCAAAGCATACACATAAGTATCATCGCTTCCCACATACACGACGCCATTCGCAACAGCGGGAGAAGAACGTACTACGTTTCCCGTCTGATAACTCCACATCTGAACCCCGGTACTAGCATTCAAAGCATATACATTTCTATTACCTCCGAGATATATGGCACCATTCACAACGTTAGGCGATGACCCGACAGAACCAAAAATAAAACTCCATATCTTTGTGCCGGTACTAGCATTCAAAGCATACAGATATTCATCTGCGCTACCTATGTATACGACATTATTTACAACAGCAGGTGAATAAGACCAGATTTTTTGCCCTGTCAGATAATTCCAGATTTTTTCCCCCGTAGTAGCATTTAGAGCATATACATTATGGTCATCACTTCCGATGTAAACAACGCCATTCACAACAGCAGGCGAGGACTCTACATAGCTTCCTGTCGTATAGCTCCATAAGATAGTATTTTCTGGGCGTATACCACCATCATCATAGACCCCGGAATGGTACTGGTCCGCATGATACATCCACCCAGGTGGCTGTTCGGTTGCATTCACTATTGATACAACGCATGTTAATAATAACATGGTAATTACTACCAAATTTACAGATGATATTAACCTCAATCTTATACCTACCTTAGATTTTAATTAATACTACAATAATAAGCGCTTAATATTCTATTGATTCTTGTTGTATTTAATAATTTTTAATTAGAAGTCGCCACATTCATGAATAGCGAGATAATCTCGATTCAAAAAATGTTAGTGAAATGAACATGTATTATGACAATCATCATGGCAATGACAATGTATGCTGCACTGTTTCTTGACTCAAAGGATACGAAAAACGATTAAGATGCCATAGGGGATTATATCAAGGGTAGGATTGCCCTTTGTGACATTAGAAAACTATTGTATCCCCCGTGTCCTTTGTGCCCTTGATGTTTAATATAGACGATAGACATTCGTCTCAGTCACAGCGCAGCTTTCGATTTATTTATGTAACAAAGGGACAATGGGAATGTAGATAACTTAAAAAGAATGAAAATACCCCCCTACGACGTGGCAAACATGAATCAACAATGGAAAACAAGTTAATTATAAAATTTAGAATTATATGACATAAATGGAAGGAGAGTTATCCCCAACACAGGAACAACCTTTTCTTTGAAAGTATTATTCAACATAGCAGTTCTGCTGCTTTGCGTTTTAAATATAATGTGCCGACAGGTCGAATTACTCGCCCGGAGTTATAAGATTCAAAAAAGAAAACCGGGCGACTAACGGATTATGGTAATTTTATTACCCCAGGTCGCCCATTTTGTTTTTTAGATCGGATCCGATCTTTACCAACGGACCCCGCCCGAAGGGCTTCACTTTTTCTGCTTAAGCCAAGGCATCATAGACCTGAGTTCTTTCCCAACCTCTTCAATCGGGTGCTCTGCATCCTGCTGTGTCAGAGCATTGAACGTCGGCCTGCCTGCCATGTTCTCGAGAATCCATTCCTTGGCGAAGCGCCCGTCCTGGATCTCGTCGAGGATCTTCCACATCTCGATCCGGCTCTGGTCGTTGATGATTCTCCTGCCGCGGGTCATGCCGCCGTACTGAGCCGTATCCGAAACGCTGTCCCACATGTTGGCGAGGCCACCCTCATAGATCAGATCGACGATCAGCTTAAGCTCGTGAAGAGTCTCGAAGTAGGCGATCTCGGGCTGGTAGCCTGCGTTGACGAGTGTGTCGAACGAGGCCTTGATCATTTCGGTGCAGCCGCCGCAGAGGTCTACCTGTTCGCCGAAGAGGTCGGTCTCGGTCTCTTCCCGGAAGGTCGTCTCGAGGACGCCTGCCTTGGTGCAGCCGTTGCCTGCCGCATAGGCGAGGGCGTACTGCTTTGCTTTCTTGGAGGCATCCTGCTGGATGGCGACGAGTGCCGGTACGCCTGCGCCCTGCTGGTACATCCTTCTTACAAGGTGGCCGGGGCTCTTGGGGGCGATCATGACGACGTCGATGTCCTTGCCGGGCTTGATCATGCCGTAGTGAATGTTGAAGCCGTGAGAGAAGCCGAGCACTTTGCCCTTCTTCATGTAGGGCTCGATCTGCTCCTTATAGACTTTGCCCTGGAGCTCGTCCGGGATGAGCATCTGGATATAGTCTGCCTGAGCAGCTGCTTCTTCGATGGTGGCCACTTTCAGGCCAGCCTTCTTCGCCTGTTCCCAGGACTCTCCGCCCTTGCGGAGGCCTACTACGACGTCGAGGCCGGAGTCCTTGAGGTTATGGGACTGGGCCATACCCTGGCTGCCGTAGCCGATGATTGCGATCTTCTTACCCTTGAGGACCTTGAGGTCTGCATCCTTCTCGTAGTAAATAGTTGCCATGAAAATTACACCTGTATACTACATCACCATCCGATCACTTTAAGATTTAGCCCGAACATATTCGGTGATTGATATATATGGAAAGCTCTCCCACAGGTCAAAGCCTCACCATCAGCATCGGCATCAAACACCGTGACTGCTGGCACTACAAGCTATCCCGCGGGCTCAAGGCTACCATCCTTGTCCGTTATACATATGTGCTGCCGAACAGGCAGCTGTACGGGTATCAGACCATCATGACACCGGCGGTGGCAAAGCTCGGCCCGTATTTAGCGGGATTGCCAGAGATCAAGAGATATTCGATCTTATCCCAGGGATCGGGCAGCGCCGAAGTCGTCACCTGGGCAGAGCAGAGCTCCATCCTGGAGCACCTGCTGAAGACGAACTGCGTGTTCATCGGGCCCACTGTCGTCCGAGACGGCGTCGAGAACTGGCAGATCATGGCACCGTCCCGGGAAGATATACAGGAAGCCATCGCCAGTCTCGAAAAACACGCCGATATCGCCTATATCAGAAACTCTACATCAGCCCACTCAAGTGAAGGACTCACGGACCGCCAGACGGCAGCGCTGACGGCAGCGGTGGAGATGGGGTATTTCGACTCACCCAGGCGAGCGTCCATAGAGGAGGTCGCCGGACGGCTGGGGATTGCCGCGTCTACGGCGGTCGAGCATTTGAGGAAGGCTGAGAAGAAAGTGCTGGAAAACTATGTGCACCCGGTTTGAAAGTTACCACCAGACCGGGTCGCATCAGCTGGGTTTCTTATCCCGGAAGGTAATGCAGTAAATTACTCCATTGCCATTTGTCATATCGATCTGGCCGTCGAGCTGGTTCACCAGGTTGGTGACCAGCTGGAGTCCCAGCGTGGACGCGGAGTTTATATCAAAGCCGGCGGGCATGCCTACGCCGTTGTCGCCGATGATCAGCTCGATCAGCCCTTCGTCGGACATGTGTAGCTGTACGGTCAGCACACCTTGTCGGGGGCCTGGAAAAGCGTACTTCAGGACATTAGTGACCAGTTCATTGACGATCAAGCCACAGGTAATAGCAGTGTCGATCCCGATCGACACAGGTTCCATGGCCGTTTCCAGCGAGACTTTTTGGGGGTTCACGGCATAGGAAGAGAAGATCGAGATGATCAGGCTGCCAAGGTAGTCAGAGAAATCGATGCTGGAAAGGTCCCGGGACTGGTACAGCTTCTCGTGCATCAGTGCCATCGATCGGATGCGGTTCTGGCTTTCCCGGAAGACGTTAAGGGTTTCCGCATCGCAGATGCCGGACGACTGCAGGTTTAGCAGGCTGGTGATGATCTGCAGGTTGTTTTTTACCCGGTGGTGGACTTCTTTCAGCAAGACGTCCTTCTCTTTCAGCGATGCCCGTAGCTGTTCCTCGGCCCACCTGCGCTCGGTCAGCTCACACTGGGCTTTCTCGTATAGGCGGGCATTCTGAATTGCGACGCCGATCTGGGCTGCGACGGTTTCCAGCACCCGCTGGTCGGACTCTCCGTAGGCGTTGGGCTCGGTGGATTCCACGTTGACGACGCCGATGACGGTATCCCCGACGCTCAAGGGGACACACAGCTCTGAGTGGAAGTAAGTAACCGGGGCGACATAGCGCGGGTCCTGCTTCACGTCGCCAAGGCAGACGCTCTGGCAGTGCTGGGCCACCCAGCCTGAGACCCCTTTACCTGGACTCATGCCGTAGTTAGCGATCAGGTCCAGGTCACCTTTGACGAACCGGGGTGCATGCCCGGGCACACTGAGTGCGTAGGGCACTAGCATGCCAGTCACCTCGTCGATCAGCAAGACTGCACCATAGTCGAAACGGACCACTTCGCTTAGCACATCGATGATCTTCCGAGCCAGTTGTTCCGAGGTCTGCAGGTATCTCAACTGCTGGCCTGCTTTATGGATGGCGACCAGCTCACCAACCCGCTTTCGCAAGGTTTCCCCGGCGGTATTATGATCGGCTATAGACAGCCGCTCGATCTCGCGGTCCTTTTTGCAGAGCTCCTGCTGTAGTAGGACAAGCTCATTTCTAAGAGTGACGATCTCCGCATCAGCCTCTGAACAATCACCGTTACTCGTTTCCACTGGCAGAATTCTCCGTTTTGTGATTTCTATCATTTAGTTTGATGTGATGAGGCGATAGCGCTTGATCAACAGATACGTTAAGATCATATTCAGTGAAATAAGTTGTTATGAAATCAATCATAAAATAGCTGTATAATCGGATATCAGTCATAATTAGCCCGCCATCGCCATGCCCGTACAGTTCCGGTCCCTGCGGATTGCCAGCTGACGTCCCGGAAGGCTATTTATCGAATCACGCGGCTGATCCGATGCTACCCCAAACCTGTTACAGAAAGCAAAAGCATATAATAATCCAATACATAGTCTGCTCAATTTATGACAGCAGGTAATGGTCATCACCCGGTAAAGAAACTGCGTATAGTAGGTGTACCCTTAGATCTCGGCGCAGATCGCAGGGGCATTGACATGGGGCCTGACGCTCTCCGCAGCGATGGTCTGGTGCAGCGGATCGCTGATCTGGGCATAGAGGTGGAAGATACTGGCAATATTTTCATACCGAGACCTGCGCCGGGGCCGTTTAAGAACCCGAAGCTGAAGCATTACGAGGAAGTGCTGTGCGCCTGTAAAAAGGTCCGGGATTTCGTGAGCGAAGCGATCGACGACGAATATTTCCCGCTGATCATCGGCGGCGACCATAGCATCGCGATGGGCACAACTGCTGCGCTGAGTAAGCACTACCAGAAAATCGGGATGATCTGGATCGATGCCCACGGAGACTTTAATACTGAGGATACGACGATTTCCGGGAACATCCACGGCATGAGCTTTGCCACGTCGGTTGGGAGAGGAACCAAAAACCTTGTGGGCAAGATGGGCAAAACTCGTGTATGCGAGGGAAACTGTGTCCTCATCGGCGCCCGAGATTTAGATCCTTTAGAGCGCGAAGCGCTCCTGAAGTCGAAGGTGACCGTGTTCACCATGAGAGAGATCGACGAGATAGGCATGCACAAGGTCATGAAAAAAGCGCTCAAGATCGCATGCACAGGAACCGATGCCCTCCACGTGTCGTTCGACCTCGACTCGATGGATCCGATAGACGCACCCGGTGTCGGGACGCCGGTACAGGGCGGCATCACTTATAGAGAGGCTCACCTGGCCATGGAAATGATCTCCGAGTGCGGCAAGCTGAAGGCCATGGAGATCGTCGAGCTGAACCCCATCCTGGACAGGTATAATAATACTGGTAAACTGGCCATCGGACTTATCACGTCTGCGCTGGGAAAGAAGATCCTGTAATGAGC
>CAZJRS010000055.1:9583-23688 GCA_964548585.1 uncultured Methanocella sp.
AACTGGCCATCGGACTTATCACGTCTGCGCTGGGAAAGAAGATCCTGTAATGAGCGCGGTGTAAAGTCTGACCCTGCAGTTTACGATCAATATTTATACCCTTAAAGGTAAACATTACTAATTATAAGAAAATATTCCGTGGACGGGGTCGTAAACAATGTTTAATATAAAAATAAATAAACATTACGATGAAGTTATTTTTATTTCGATCCTGATACTGACGATACTGATCACAGTCTCACTTAATGTAGTGTTAGGCATAGAGTTAGTGTATACGCACCTGTTTTACATTCCGATCATACTGGCGGGTATACTATATCATAAGAAGGCGGTTTACGTCGCCATATTTCTGGGGATGGCACATATCATCGCTAATTATTCCCTGTACCATGCATTTACGTATTCACCGTTTCTCAGGACGGCAATTTTTATCCTGATAGCCTATACAATTGGGGCGATTGCTGAGAAGAAAGATGAGATTGTAAATAAGTTGAAATCCTCCGAGGACTACCTGCGCGTATTATTCAATGTTCTCGAGCAAAGCCCGAACAGCATCCTGATTGCGGATACCGAAGGTAAGATTACTTACCTGAATCCCCGGTGCTCCCTTGCGATCGGACACTCCCCTGAAGAGGTACTCGGAAAAAACACGAAGGAGATATTCAGGGATTACCCATATTACCCCGTAGATATTACCCAGCCATCCCAGCACAAGGTTTACGAGAGCCAGATAACGGATAGAGACGGAAAACTTCGCTGGTTGTATTCCGGGGTTTCCCCGATCCGGAATGACAGGGGGGAAGTGACACATCGGGTACAGATCGATGTAGATATCACCCAGAACAAAATGGCAGAGATAGCCCTACGAAACAGCGAAGAAAGATACCGTCAGCTGATAACCTTAGCCCAGGAAGGGATTCTGACCGTAAACGGCGATTTTCAGGTCACCTTTGCGAACCCGTATCTGGTGAGCATGCTCGGGTATAGCCGGGAGGAAATTATGAACAGGCCCCTTTTTGACTTTATTGATGACCTGAGTAAAGACGGGCTCACCGGGCTGATAAAGAATAGTGAGATGATAGAGACTCCGGAATATGTGATTCTGATAGCGAAGGATGGAGCACGAATTTATGCCAGTGCAAAAGTATCCCAGATCAGCGATGGCAATAGTAACGGAAGTACCCTGATCCTGATGGCCGATCTGACAGATCGGATCAAGAGACAGGAAGTATTAAACGCGTCCCTGGTAGAAAAGGACGTACTGTTAAAAGAAATTCACCACAGGGTAAAGAATAACCTGCAGATCATTTCCAGCCTGGTAAACCTGCAGTCTGAAAAGATCATGGATGCGGACGACGTTAACGCGTTAAGCGAGACCCAGGCCCGGATAAGGACGATGGCATTGATCCACGAAAAAATGTACAGATCGATAGATCTGTCGAACATTAACCTGGCAGAATATATCTCTAACCTGACCAAAGCGTTGTTTAGCATATATAATACAAACCGATCAAGGATTCGGCTGAACCTAAAGTTAGATACCAGCATACAGATTGATATGGACACAGCGGTGCCCTGCGGTTTGATCATCAACGAGCTGGTGAGCAACTGTTTAAAACATGCGTTCCCCCACGAAAGGTCAGGTGAAGTGACGATAGAACTTACTATGAAAGATACTAAAGTACTGGTATCCATAAAAGATAATGGTGTGGGATTCCCCCCTGGGCTTGATCATAAGAACACAGAAACTCTGGGAATGCAATTAGTCCATACCTTAACAGACCAGTTAGAAGGTACTCTCAGTGTGGACAGAACAAACGGTACAACCGTTAACATGGAATTTCCGATTAACACACAAAAAAGGTAGGATTTACTAATGAATACAGAAAAAAGAGATTTTAACAAAGCGGCGGCATCGTGGGATTCAGGCCCGCGCGCTAAGCTCGCGGACGACATTGCCCGGACGATTAGAGATGAGATCAGTCTGACCGAAGATATGGATATCATGGATTTCGGCTGTGGCACCGGGTTGCTGGCCATGAATTTACAGCCGTACGTCGGCACCGTGACCGGCGTAGACAGTTCACCGGGCATGCTGGAGGTCTTTGAAGCAAAGATCAAAGCCCTGAATTCGACAAAAGTTTCCGCCAGGCACCTGGACCTCGAAAAAGGGGACCGCCTCGAAGGGAGCTACCACCTTGTCACCAGTAGCATGACACTTCACCACGTAAGCGAAACCCGACCGCTACTCGAGCAGTTTTACCGGATTCTCACCCCTGGCGGACACCTCGTCATTGCTGACCTGGACTCCGACGATGGCCAGTTCCACGAAGACAGCACGGGCGTGTTCCACAACGGGTTTGACAGGTCGGAGCTCAGGCAGGCGTTTGAGAAAGCGGGCTTTGAAGAAGTCAGCGATCGGACTGCTGCGACCATGACGAAGCCCGTCGCAGGCGGGGGAAAGCGGGAATTCACTATATTCCTTATCAGTGGCCGGAAAAAGAAATAGGCCAGATGTGTTCTGACCTATACGTAGATCTGCCTGTACCTGCCTGCCAATGCAGCTACTAGGAACACGAGGGCCAGCCCGATCCACATCAGTGGAATTCCGGTAGCCCCGGTCCCTATAGTGACACCTGCATAGTCCAGCGCCGCATATTTGTTCATCGGCCCGATGTACCACAAGGTCAGATAAGTCGCTTCAAACAGCTTGCTTGTGCCGCTCCAGATGCCCATGGCCAATGCCATCGACGGGATCAGCAGGGCTCCACCCAGTACCGCGATAGCCCCGCTCATGTCCGATACTGTAACCAGGTTCAGTATTACGCCGCTGCAGATGGCGAGAGTGACAAGGAATCCACCGAGCCACGTCGCTGAAAGCTGCACCAGTAAAGGTTTAGGCGACGAGAAGACCAGTTGGCCGGTACCCCAGGTCTTTTCCCGGCAGCCCAGCGATGACCAGATGAACAGAGGCCAGACGATAGCGGCCAGAAGAACCCAGCCGCGGGCGGCCTCGGCAGAAGAGAACAAGCCTGCGATGACAATGATCACTCCCCCGGCATACCACCACCATTTCTGGCCCCTCAGCAGGAGTCGAAGCTCTGCCAGTAGTACACTGAGGAAGCTGAAGTGTCGCCTACCCTTAGCCAGAGGTGTGAGCCGGGCTTCGCCCGGATGGGATACATCGGCGTCAGCTTTCTCAGGTATGGCAGGATTGTTCTTAACCCGGCTCTTACGGACTGCGACTGCTGAGTCGAACCTGTCGAAGAAGACTGTGCCGGCAATGGCCAGGAAGACTGCGATAACGGTCCAAAAGATACGTCCCGCGATCATCTGCGTAGTCCAGTTTATGCCGTTCCACACAAAAGTGACTGGAGGGGTACCGAGAGACACGAAGCCCAGCGCCCAGGACCAGTCGCCTTGCAGTGGATAAAGCGCCTTCACCGTTGCCAGTATCTGAGGGATGATAATGCCAGCCCCAAATGCGTCGGTGAGGAATGCCAGACTACCCCCTGAATTTGCCGACGTGGTCTGGTCAAGCGTGATAGTCATGAAGATCAGGTATAAGAAAAAGAACACGACGTTACCGATGCCTCCCCGGAGGACCGGAACTGACTCGAAAAACACCGCGGTGGCGGCAACGACTGCCATGAAGGGCAACACGATGAGAAGGAAGGGTGCTGCCAGTCCCCACAAGTCGACAGGCGAACCGTCCCCCCTCGCAAGCTGCATGACCAGCGCTCCCACCATGATGACGACGACCATTGTGCTCAGAACGGCAAAATTACTGACCGCCTTTGACAGCAGATAGAGCGGTTTGCTGATAGGGGTAGTGGCAATGATCTGGCCGACGCCGGTCGTTCGATCCCGGTGGACCGCGTTCTTGACGAGGTAAAAGCCACCCATGCCCAGAAACAGGACAGTAGGCAAAGCAACCATAGCTCCCACCCACGCCGAGTTGTAGATGCCCCGGTAAAAGGTAGAATCTCCCGAGGGATTGCCGGCCGGATCAAGGCCGTGGGAGATCATTTTTAGCGTGATGTAGCCAGCGTCGGGTACCGGTACGAAGACGTAGGCAGCAAACAGGGTAATCAGCAGAATGAACAAGAAGCCATAGCTCCGCACCCGCTCCAGGTAGTCCGCTTTTACTGAGAAGTAAAGCGCTTGAACCAGGCTCATTGGCCATTGCCCCGAGGATTACTAATCAGGTGCATGTATGCATCTTCCAGTACAGGTGTGACTTGTTCAGCCATGCCGGCAGGGGGTGTCTCGGTGACAGCTCTCACCCGGATACCGTCGCTCCGCCGGGAAGTACCGGTTAGCAGATAAGCCTGCTTGACTGCCGGGAGTTCGGCGCTTGAAACCACCCATTCCCAGACGTTGTTTTCGACAGACTTTAAAAGTTCTTCAGGAGAAACATGAGTGAGCAGCTGGCCTTTGTTGATCAAGGCAATCTCGGAGGCGATCGCTTCGACATCCGATACGATGTGGGTCGACAGAATGACGATCCGGTCGCCGGACAGGTCTGAAAGTAAATTCCTGAACCTGACCCGCTCTTCAGGATCGAGGCCGACAGTGGGTTCGTCGACGATCAGTAGCTCAGGATCATTTAGCAGTGCCTGGGCGATACCGATGCGCTGCTTCATCCCGCCGGAGTAGCCGCCGAGCGGCCGCTTCCGGACATCGCTGAGATTGACTACGTCGAGAAGCTCGTCAATACGCTTTTTTGCCTGCACCCGATCAAGCCCTTTGATAGCGGCCAGGTACTCCAGGAACTCGACCGCGTTAAGGTTCGGGTACACCCCGAAGTCCTGGGGAAGGTACCCCAGCACAGATCGGAGGCTGTCCGGAGACCGGACGATATCGACTCCATTCCACGTGATCGTACCAGTCGTAGGCTTCGTGATCGTAGCCAGAATGCGCATTAACGTCGACTTTCCAGCCCCATTCGGGCCTAACAGGCCCAGGACACCAGGGCGGAGATCGAGGCTGAAATCCTTTAAGCCCCAGAAGTTGCCCCGGTATTGTTTGCTTATATTCTGAATTGTTAGCTCCAGATGTGACCCACCATTGAATGAGATATCAACTGCCAGAACAGGTTAAAAATACTTTCTATATGGGTATCAGACGGGTGAAAAATTGTTGAGGGTATGCCGCTTAGCTTATCGCAGTAACACAAGGCCAGAACCTGAGCCGGTTCAGCAGGTTGTAAGAAAAGTTCGGGGAAACGACAACGATTGCAGCAACGACGGGACTGGCAGGATCAGTAGCCTTAGGCCTGGGAGTGACGTCAGTTGTAATTATTGCGGTGGTGATGGTGTTAGTATCGCTCTACTACTTCTAAACGCTATTTACGACATTATGCGGTCACTACGATATACAATTAAAAGTGCTAAGAGAGTTAGTACATAGATTTTTTCTGTGGCAGGAACAGTTCCCCGAATGTGTCGTTGAAGTAATCGTCCGTCATGCCGGCGATGAAATCCCTGACAACCTCAGCCTCGGAGATGCCGCAGAAGTATTTTTCAAGCCGGGAGGAATCGAAAGACCTCGCGTGGCTGGAATAGATCTTTGACGCGGGGCCATTCTGGTGAATGTCATCGAGCAGGGCGTCAAACATCATGTCGAACATGTTCTGGATCTTGGCAGCCTGGCTTTTGATCTCTTTGTTCGAGTAGATGTGCCGGTGATTGAAGTCTTTGAGCGCCTTCATTGCCTTTGCCAGCTCATCGCTCAATGCGATGAAGTTGTGGTTATAGCTGTTTTCGATGACGTCGACCACCAGGTTGTTCACGATGTCCCGGTTTGTGCTGCCCAGCACTTCCGCACAGTCCGCCGGAACGTCGTCCCGGCTAATCAGCCCGAGAGTGATGGCATCTTCGATATCCCGGCCCACGTAGCTGATGGTATCTGCAACCCGGACCACGCAGCCTTCTAGGGTCATCGGCAGGATTCCCGAGTGCCCGTCCTGCTGGCGCATGCTCCACCCGGTTTCCTTGTCAAGGGTCGACCAGGTCTTCTCCGGAGACGGCCTCACGACGAAATCGTGGGCTTCGCCATTATGGGCGAGAATACCGTCGAGCACCTGCAGTGTCAGGTTGAGACTTTCGATCCGGTCCAGCGCCCAGACACTCTGGGCATTGTGGTGGAAGCCGCCGATTTTATGTTTTATACAGCACTTTGACAGGTAGGTTTCACCGTCGTGGCCATACGGAGCATGGC
The DNA here is from genome assembly GCA_964548585.1 of uncultured Methanocella sp. GTDB lineage: Archaea > Halobacteriota > Methanocellia > Methanocellales > Methanocellaceae > Methanocella_A. The sequence goes on from CAZJRS010000055.1 coordinate 15,806, forward strand.
CTATGTCGTGGCCTAAAGCGATAGCTTCGATAAGATCCTCGTTTAGCTGGAGGGACCTGCCGATGAGCCTTGCGATCTTTGCGACCAGCTGGACGTGCAGCACCCGGTGAGTGATATGGTCGTTTTTAACCAGATAAAACACCTGAGTTTTATCGATGTACCGGGCGTAAGCCTTCGAGTGGACAATACGGTCACCATCGTGGAAAAAAGGATGACGGATGTCGTCGTGATCCGGGTGACGCCTGATGGCATCGACATTTTTACAGGCAAAGGGAGACAGGGATCTGTCATGAGCCTGGCTTTGGCCTTTGATCGCGGCGTCGATTCCCGGTGAGACGTTTCTGCGCATCGTGGCTGGCTCCATGAGATACTAAAAGCACCTATGCACTGGTGGATATTAAAGGATACGTTTTCAGATTAAGCATTAGCGCTTAAAAAAGTGGTACCTGAGATGATATTAGGCACCCCAAGGTCATCTTAGGCATCGCGCAAATTCAAGCCGAAGGCAGTAGAGCGCCAAACGGCGCTCACTTGTCGAACTGAGTGAGCTTTACGCCTCTGACCAGCGCGACTTTGCCCGTTCGCACCATCTCTTTGATGCCAAAGGGCCGCATCATTTCTTCCAGCGCATCGATCTTATCGCCGCTGCCGGTAATTTCTATGATAAGGCTCTCGGCGCTTACGTCGATGATCTTGGCCCGGAAGATGTCGATGATCTGGATAATCTCGCTACGGTCCTTGGCTTTAGCTGACACCTTGATCAAGGCCAGTTCCCGGTCGACCGCTTCCTGGTGGCTCACGTCCACGACTTTGAGGATATCGATCAGCTTGTTGAGCTGCTTGGTGACCTGCTCGATCACGTGCACGTCACCGTGTACCACAATGGTCATGCGGGAAATATCCGGATTCTCGGTGACACCCACGGTGAGAGAGTCGATGTTGTAGCCTCGCCTGCTGAATAGACCAGAGACGTGGGTCAGCACACCTGGCTTGTTTGCGACCAGCACTGATAAGGTGTGCGCACTGCCATTCATTCCGTTAGCCATTATTTCCACCCCCTGTGCTCGACGAACTCGTTGATACTTGCCCCGGCCGGGACCATCGGGAAGACGTTCTCTTCTCTGCAGACCTTGAAGTCCAAGAAGACGGGCTTGTCGCTCTTGAGGGAAGCCTTGATCGCATCTTTGACCTCAGACTTCTTCGTCACCTCAATGCCGACGGCACCGTACGCTTCTGCGACCTTGACAAAGTTCGGCTGGCCCATCATGGTGCTGTGGGAGTATCTCTTGTTGAAGAAGAGTTCCTGCCACTGGCGGACCATGCCCAGATACATGTTGTTGATGATGGCCACATTGACCTTGATATCGTTCTCGACGACCGTGGCGAGCTCCTGGATGTTCATCTGGATGCTGCCGTCGCCGGCGATGTTCCAGACATCCTTATCCGGGCAGCCGACTTTTGCTCCCATGGCGGCGGGGAATCCGTAGCCCATGGTGCCCAGCCCGCCGGAGCTGATGAAGGTTCGCGGGTTTTTACACTGGATATAGTGTGCCGACCACATCTGAGCCTGACCCACCTCAGTGACGAAGATACCATCTCGAGTCAGGTCGCTGATCATCTTGATGACGTACTGGGGCTTGATCTCCAGGGAGCTCTGATCGTAGTCAAGTGGATACTCTTTCTTCCACAGCTCGATCTTTTTCAGCCAGTCCGCGGACTTGGAGAGCTTGAGTTTAAGGGTATCGAGTATTTTCTTGAGGATGACCTTAGCATCGCCCACGATAGGCACGTCGACCTTAACGTTCTTACCCAGTTCCGCAGGGTCAATGTCGATGTGGATGACCTTAGCGTTAGGCGCGAAGCTCTCGATCCTGCCAGTCACTCGATCGCTGAACCTGGCACCGATGGCGATGATCAGATCGCAGTCCACGATCGCATAATTGGCATACCTGGTGCCGTGCATGCCCAGCATGCCCAGCGCCAGCGGATGGTCTTCCGGGAAAGCTCCCTTACCCATCAGTGTCGTAGTCACAGGGGCCATGATCATTTCAGCCAGTGCCTTGACTTCTTCATGGGCGTTAGAAATAATCGCACCCCCACCGACGTATAGCACAGGGCACTCGGATTTCTCGATCAACGCACACGCCTTCTTGATCTGCAGGGGGTGGCCTGAGAAAGTAGGCTTGTAGCTCTGCATCTGGATCGTCTCGGGATAGGAATATTCAGCTACGGCATTCTGAATATCCTTGGGAAAGTCAATCAGGACAGGGCCTGGCCTGCCGGTCGAGGCGATGAAAAACGCCTCTTTCACGGTATGCGGCAGGTCTTTGACATTCTTGACCAGGTAGTTGTGCTTGGTGATAGGGATGGTGATCCCGGTGATGTCCGCCTCCTGGAAGGCGTCGTTGCCGATCAGCGCAGTGGGCACCTGGCCGGTGATAGCCACTACAGGTACTGAGTCCATATAGGCTGTCGCTATGCCTGTTACTAGGTTCGTAGCCCCCGGGCCGCTCGTTGCCAGGCATACGCCTGTGCGCCCCGTTGCTCTTGCATAGCCGTCAGCAGCATGCGCCGCTGCCTGTTCGTGCCTGACCAGTATATGACGGATGCTGGAATCATACAGCTCGTCATAGACCGGCAGAATCTGGCCTCCGGGATAGCCGAAAATGGTATCGACACCCTCGTGCTGGAGAGACTCGAGAAGCGCCTTGGCACCCGAAATTCTCCTGGACTCATTCGGACTCACTTGCTTACCTCCTTTGAATTTAGTTTAGATAGTGCTTGAAAGTAGAGTATACTACGTATTAATAGTTTATCATTATTCATCATCGGAGCACCCGCGGCTAGTGCTTTGGGGATATGCCATTCTTTTCCTGTACCAGGCGGTTTATACCATCGATGAACGCCAGGACCGAAGCCATGATAATGTCGGGGCCCGCACCACGGGCGCTGATGAACCGGTCACCCCGGGACATCTTTACCCATACTTCCACAAGTGCGTCGGTGCCGCCGGTGATCGCTTCTACCCGGTACTCTTCCAGCTTGACGTCTGCCACACCCATGATAGCCTTTCGCAGTGCATTTAACGCAGCGTCCACGGGGCCGAGACCTACGCCGGACTCCACCACTTCCTGGCCGTCGATGGTCACTTTAAGCGAAGCCGTCGGAGTAGCATGGTTGCCTGAAAGGACGGTACAGTCGATCAGTTTGATTCGGGCTTCAGCCTGTATACCCAGCACTGTGTCTGCGATAGCCATAAGGTCGGCATCAGTCACATGTTTCCCGCTATCGCCAAGCGCTTTCACCCGAACGGTGATCTCATCGATCTGTGGATCGGCCGCATCCAGCCCGATCTCCCGGAGTGCCAGGATAACTGAAGTACGACCTGCATGCTTGCCCAGGACGATCTGCCGCTTCCGGCCGATCAGTTCAGGCGTGATCGGCTCGTAGGTCGCCGTGTTAGCCATTAAGCCATGCGTGTGGATACCAGACTCGTGCATGAAAGCGTTTTCGCCGACCAGCGATTTGTTCATGCTCACGGGTACGCCCATGATGCGGCTGACCAGCTTGGAGGTCGGATACAGGTTCTCAAGGACGATTTTGTGGTTGACCTGGTATAGCGACTTGAGCACGATGGCTACCTCTTCCAGCGCCGTATTGCCTGCGCGCTCGCCGACCCCGTTGACCGTCACGTGACACTGGGCGGCTCCGCCCCGGAGTGCTGCGATGGTATTTGCCGTAGCCAGGCCGAAGTCGTCATGGCAGTGAATGCTGATCGGCGCCTTCAGCTCAGAGGTCATACGCGAGAATATGTCAAACGTCCTTTCAGGGTTCAGCACACCCACAGTATCACAGAAGCAAAGCCGATCTGCTCCGGCATCTAAGCCAGCCTGGTATACCGAGACCAGATAGTCCAGATCTGCCCGGGACGCATCCTCGCCGGACAGCTCGACGATCAGCCCGTGCTTTTTAGCATACTCGACCGAGCTGACAGCCATCTCCCGGACGGAATCCCGGTCCTTCTTCAATTTCTCCTTGATGTGGAGATCTGAGACCGAAACCACCAGGTGGACAGAGTCGACGTCGCATTCAAGCGCATAGTCGATATCTGCTTTCAAAACCCGAGCAAAACTGCATATCTCGGCATTCAGGCCCTCTTTGACAACAGCCTTGATGCCGTCCCGCTCGCCTGCGGAAGTCACGGCCGAACCAGCCTCGATGACATCCACCCCGAGCGAATCGAGGTTACGCGCGATCCAGACCTTTTCCTCGGGTGTCAGGCTGACACCTGGAGTCTGCTCGCCGTCACGTAACGTTGTGTCCAAAAATCTAACACAATCGGAGAATAAAACGATTCCTTCTTTGCATTTGAATCCCGATTTAAAATGAGTTTGATGGTATTTTAAGCTTTGGGTGCAGGTGAATAAGCGGAATGAACTTGATAGTAGCCAGATCATGGGTTTATATGGGGATAAATCGATTGATAAGAGAGAATAGTGTTACTCAGAAACACTAAGGCTGCGCTACTATTAAACACGAAGTTGAAGGGAACCCAGACATATTATTTTAAAAATAACAAGGACGCCGATTTTTAATCGGCGTCATTTAAGCTCATTTTCCCGGGGCGTCACCAGACGACTGTTGGTCTTGCTGATCCTGGATCTTTTGCTGTTGCTCCTGGATCTTCTGCTGTTGCTCCTGGATCTGCTGTTGCTGCTGTTGCTGTTGCTGGGTCTGCTGCCCTTCGCGCAGGCGGCGCTCCTTTTGGCGCATAAACCACTCATACAGGATGGTCAGACTGACGATCAGACCGACGGTACCGGTAATTGTTGCGATGCAAGCCGTAGGAGTATATAACAGCGCTAACCATGCATCCAGAGGAGAAGAGGGAGACGGGGTTGGCGACGGAGTAGGTGTTGAAACAGGAGTCGGGGTAGTTCCAGAGGGCACTTTCTGGATCGCTATGGGGTCCATCTGCTGGGCGCCTTCGATGCGGCTGGCACTGTGCCGGAGTTCCTGACGGTAGCCGTTTGCATTGATGATGATATCATAGGTATCAGGGTATATGTTCTCCACCGTGAAGCCGCCGGAATTGTCGGTGGTTGTCGTATACCGTTTATTATAGCTCTGCGACTTCAGCTCGACAATAGCATCTGTGACAGGAGCGTTGCTGGTCGCATCGACGACCGTGCCGCTCAAAGTAGCCGTTTCCGCCGGGGGTGTGGGTGATACCTGGGTCTGACCTGCCACAAGGGTACTCTCGAACGAGTCTATCCTGGTGCCGTTGTCGTAGGCTTTGAACCCGAAGACGATGATTTGCCCTGATTCGGCGGTGATCGAGTTGGTGTTGATGCGGATGTTTGCACCTGAAGTCACCGATGTTGTGATCTTGTTGGACGGGTCATCGATGTACGCTTCCACAGTGACGGGCCCGCCATTGTTAGTCACTAGCATGGATACGTGGTCGTTTTCCCACTTCGCGCTAGAAAATATCTTGCGCGGGGCCGGGGTCGGTACCGGAGTCGCAGATGGCACCGTAGTTGGTGCCGTGGTGACTACCGGCGTAGGAGTGATCGCAGGAGTCACGATAGCAGTGACATCTGGCGCCGTAGTCACAGTAGCGTTCGAGTCCGCAGATACAACCGGGACTGCCACTAGTAATAATAAGCATAATAGTGATATGCAGGTAATCTTTTGAACGATCGTTTTTAGGTGTATGTTAACCACATGAATCCCTTCTGTCTGACGATATGCCGGATAGAAAACCAGGCCGGCATGCATTGAAAGACGACCTTCCGTCTGGCTGTTCTTGCGCTGAATAAGGACTTTTATAGAGATAAACTTTTTGATGAGCCAGAGGTTAGCCGATTGCAGGAAAAAGACTTTCGCTTCAATACCTTGCAACTGGATAGGCATGACTGGTGCGTCAGAGACTAAAACCAAAGCAACAAAAAGTTTCAGGTTGATAAAAAATTGACAAATGGCCGAAGGCCAATAAACCAAGGCCGAAGGCCCTACTTTTTCCGCAGTTCCCGCATCATCTCTCGCTGCATCTGCACGATCATGTCGATGATGTAGCCAAAGATAAAGATCTGTATACCAGCGATGATAAATAGGGCTGTCAAGATGGCCAGCTGGTTGTGCGGTATGCCCCGGAGCTGCTCGATAACGACGAAAACGCCGATGACGAGACCGATGATGAAAATCACGATCGAGATGATATTCATGTAGAGCATCGGATTGTACGTCTTGCCCAGCTTATAGATCGTGTAACCGATCTTGAAACCGTCGTTCAGAGGGTTGAGCTTGGTAGGAGCGCCATCTTCCCGGGCAAGGTAGGTGATGGGGACTTCGCACATTCTCAGGTCTTTCTTCAGGCATTCGATGGCCAGTTCGGCTTCGATACCAAAGCCCGACTGGTTGAGATTTACCATGTTAAGGGCTTTTCGGTTGAAGGCGTGATAGCCCGTGAGAATATCGTTGAGGCGGACATGATAGGCGAAGTTGAACATGTTGTTCAGCATCTTGTTGCCAAAGTGGTTCAGCTTAGTAAAGGCGCCTTTGCCGTAGTTGGCAAAACGATTACCTAGAACGTGGTCGGCGGTGCCGTTTGCAATCGGCTCTATAAGCCGGTCTACCTCTTGCGGCAGGTATGTGCCGTCACCGTCCACCATGACTGTGATATCTTTATCGATCATGCCGAAGGCTTGCTGGACAGCGGTGCCCTTACCTTTGCCCGACTGCAGAACGACCCGGGCGCCCGCAGCCTGAGCTGCGGTCGCCGTGTCATCCGTGCTGTGCCCGTCGATGACCAGCACATCTGTGAAGCCCAGCGTCCGGTAAGCTGTTACCAGTTTCCCGATGGTTTTCCCCTCGTTCAGCGTGGGGATCAGGATGCAGACGTTGTCTCTCATGCTGTCACACTATAGCCTTTTTCACACCTTTATAGTTTCCCCGGCTTGAATGGCGCGTTCGGGTACATCGATCTGTGTCGTCGTGTTGCCCACGGTCAGGGTGTACTTGCCAAGGGGAGTCACGGCAGACGAGTAGTCAGCGCCGTTCATCGCTTCGGTCGCGTAGGGCACGGTCATCTGGAAGTTACCATTCGAGTCCGCAACCGCTTTTTGCGTATACGGGAACGTCCTCTCGCTCGTGCTCAGGTTGAGTGTTGCCGTCACGTTAGTGCCTGGTGCCGCCTGGCCGGTGAGAGTTGCGCCTTTGACTACCTCGTAGGCCTTGACGAACTTCTGAGGCGAGCGTGCATCGTACACAATTCTGGAACTATCGATCTGGATAGGGTCGATGGCCTGAGTATACAGGTCATATGCTTCGGTATAGTTCGCCTGTCCAAGCTGTGCCGCGCTGTTGATCGAGCCGGTCGTCGTGTCGATCAGCCTTACCCGGATCAGATAGTTTCCCGGAGATTCATACACGAGCCTGAAGTGGTCCATCCCTGTAGCATCCTGGTAGTAGAGCCGGTTCATCATGCTGTTCGCATACTTCTGGCTGTCCACAGGCAGCGGATAAGACTCGGTCGTGCTGAGCTTGAACTCCTTGTCGGATTCCCATCCGCTTACGTCGTCCGCCCATACTGTGATGGCATAGAATTTGCCAGTGGCCATATCGTTATCGATGACCACGTACTTGCTGCCGAGATCCTGCAGGTTAGCATAGCCTTTTTCTTCGGTCGTGGCGAGGAAGAAGGGGGCGCTGCCCGTACTGTTAGCCTCGTTGATCCCGGCCTGGAACGGGTTGGCATTGGGAATGCGGTGAGCTACATAGGTAATGATGTGCCCGTAGTCCCACCAGCTCATCACACCGTAGGCGCTGGAAGGATAATCGTAGCGATTGCTAGTGGTCGGCTTTGTATATGTGCCATTATA
>CAZJRS010000056.1:0-23522 GCA_964548585.1 uncultured Methanocella sp.
TTTTGTCCGATTAGTGATTTAGCCGTGATACTTAGAGCCATTCGAGTTTTAGTGTCCCTCTAAAAAAGAATTTAGTGTTTTTGTGCTACACACCATAAACCCAGACAAGGCCTAACACCACGGTAGAAACGATAAAACACCAAGCACGGGAACACTGGAAATCAGGATGCGCACAGTGCAGCGTTCGATTTATTGAGTCATTCCCAGGACTCACCCCTGGAGGCGGACTCCATGACAGCAGGTAGCACAAATCATTTTTATACGATCGCCGCCTCAATGGTAAAAAATCACAGCGTGGAGATGACCATACGTCTAAAGAGAAACCGAAGGGCATTTTTGACACTTTCAGGGTCATGCTGCTTGGGCTGGGCCACTTTACCGTAGATGTCTACGCTAATTTATTGCCGCCTCTGCTACCCATTTTTCAGGCGCTCTACAGCCTCTCGTATGCGGCTACTGCAGGCCTGACGGCCATATTTTCTATCACGTCCACGCTGATCCAGCCGATCTTTGGCTATATCGCGGATCGCTATGGCAAGAAGTGGATTGCCGCGCTCGGCATAGCCTGGATTGCGGTGCTCATGTGTCTTCTGGGAGTGGCATCGAGCTATACGGCCATCGCGCTGGTGGTCACACTGGCAGGCATAGGCTCAGCGATGTACCACCCGCAGGCGTCGGCGATGGTGCCGAAGGTAAGCGGCAGCCGCAAAGGCCTGGGCATGTCGATCTTCATGGCCGGGGGAAACATCGGATACTCGCTAATGCCGCTGATTGCCGTCATCGTAGTGGCCATATTCGGACTCTCCTCGCTGGTTTACCTAATGCTACCGGGCATCATCGTCGCCCTGTTGATCTACGTCTACGCCCCGGACATGGACAAGGACCGGAGTAGCTCAATTGACCTACGAACCCTGTTCCAGAGCTTCAAGGGAGTCAAGTGGCCGCTGACCACACTGCTCAGCGTAGTCTCGCTCAGAGCCTGGGCATGCATGGGCCTGATCACCTTCATACCACTGTACTTTACAGGCCGCTTTGCCGGGTGGCACATACTGGGTTATGACATAGCGTATATTGCAGCGGCAATCACGCTGTTCCTGTTCATCCTGTCGAACGCCACAGGAGGCATCATCGGCGGCTGGGCTTCGGATAAGATCGGGAAGAAGACAGTCCTGGTCACGACGATGTTCGCCTCCGTACCCTTCCTCTACCTGGCATTCATCAGCCCCGACTGGGCAGTCTGGCCATTGATAGCCGTAGGCGGCGGACTGGTGTATGCCTCGATCTCGCCCACGACATTGCAGGCACAGGAACTCTTGCCAAAAAGCCAGGGCATGGCAGGCGGGCTTACGCTAGGGTTCGCCAACGGCATCGGGGGGATTCTAGTACTGATAACTGGAGTGATCTCAGACCACTTCGGCATCTTCGCAGGCATCCTATCGCTGATCGCTATTATTGTAGTCACGGGGCTGATTGCGACAATGCTGCCCGGGGACAGGGCTAAAGCCATTACTCCGGCTCCGACTGCGGGGCAGTAAGCCGATGGCTAAAATCGGCCCCGGGAGCTCTTGGGCCGAGTCTAAAAAGTTACTGTTACTGCTGTCCTTCTCTGAGCTTATCCGTAATCCGCTTGAGCGTCTCGGCCATTAAAACCTGTACGTCGGTGCTGGTCTCATCGGCCACCGGATCGCTGCCCTCGATGCGCTTCAGCTCCTCGATGTTCCGGATGATGCTCTGGACCATCTGCAGCATCTCTTCTAGAGATATAAGGCCGGCGTAGTAGGCGTAGAAAAACGTGGTGCCAGAACGGACAACCTTTCGCTTGAAAGCAGCCTCGGCTGAGGCCACGTCCTGGCGACTGTATGCCTCGTTCATGAAGGGCACTAACTCGGGCAGGTTTTCCCCGATCCAGGTCATCTGGGACCGGCCACGGTCTTTGAAATCGGCACACAGGCGGGCGATGGCCCATTCTCTGGCAGTCAGGTGCGTCAGCTGTTTGAGGGTGTCGTTGACCTCGGTGTACTTCTTGCGGTCGAACTTCTGGAACCGCCAGTATTTTTCGGGGCCAGAGCTTTCGGGCATAGATGAAGAAAGAGAAGTGGGCGATAATAAAACTTCCCATGTGCTCAGGCTGATCCTGTTCTGTCCCACGCTTTTCCACGAAGTTCCCAAAGTGCACAGAGTACACAAAGGCTGACAAAAGGCTGACTGCAGGCGTTTTTTGATAATTTTGCGTACATAGTGTACTTCATGTACTTTGAGTAAACGATCCTGAATTGTCCAAAACCTTTCAAAATTGACTATATATTGTCAGTCCTCTCTGACCTCCATACCTCCCTGACCTCCCACTTAAAACGTTCTCCCCGACCTCTTTTACCTCCCAAACCTCTTTCCTCCATGAACCCCGGGGAACTCTCAGACCTCCAAGCTGTTCATACGCCATACCGAAAACCTCTTATGACCCATGAGTGCTACCGGGCTTCCGCCTTGGAGGCTCCTGCCGCAGAGCTCACCCTGCTCGCAAAAAACCTGCGAATGTGGTGAGCTATAGCCTCAAGATCCTCTTCAAGCGCGAAGTGTCCCGTGTCAAGCAGGTTGAAGTCGACGTCTTTCAGGTCTCGCTTATACGGATAAGCGCCTTCGGGCGGGAAGATCGTATCGTTTTTCCCCCATACGATAAGTGTCGGTGGCTGAAACTCCCTGAAGTACTCCTGCCATTGAGGATACAGGGGCGGGTTTGTGCCATAGCTGTGGAATAGCTTTAGCTGGATTTGATCGTTTCCGCGGCGGCTCATGAACAAGTTATCCATGTTCCAGTTGTCGGGGCTGATCGCGCTGGCATTTCTGACGCCGTTGGTGTACTGCCATTTAGTGGCTTCGGGCGTCAATAGTTTTCGCATGGCGGTCTCATTTTCGGGCGTAGGGTCTTTCCAGTAGGCTTTAAACGGGTCCCAGAACTCCCGTAATCCCTCGTCATAGGCGTTGCCGTTCTGGATTATGAGGCCTTGCACCTGTTCTGGGTGTCTGTGGGCAAGGCGAAAACCGACTGGAGCACCATAGTCCATCATGTAGAGGCTATATTTTTTTAGATTTAAAGACTGAATGAATTGTCCGATAACGTCTGCAATCTTGTCAAAACTATAATCGAACTCACTGGCCGGTGGCATCGCACTATTGCCGAATCCCGGGTAGTCCGGCGCCACCAGGTAAAATTGATCGGCCAGTTCCGGGATGAGGTTTCTGAACATGTGAGAAGATGTGGGGAAGCCATGAAGCAGTACGATTGCAGGCGATGATTTTGAGCCCGCCTCCCGGTAGAAGATGTCGAGACCATCTACTTTCATCGTTTTATATGTGACCACGATAACACCACAGTGCAGTGTTACTTTCACTTGAGATAATTGGGTGTACTGTTTTTTCCGAAAATTGATACAGAAAAATAGGATGGCGTGGCAGGTTATTCGACCATCGGTATCTCGATCTCGGTGAAATCGTCGGCCACAGTCACGTTTTCAAAGCGCTTTTTTGCGTCTTCCAGCAGTGGCGTTGTGTCGGTGGAGTACCGGGAGCTCACGTGGGTCAGCACGAGCTGTTTTACACCTGCTTTTTTTGCCAGCTCTGCCACGGAGCCTGCGGTGGAGTGGAGGGTTTCTTCGGCCTTCCCGACCATGTCATCGCCGAACGTCGATTCGGAGATCCAGACGTCAACTCCGGTCAGGCGCGGTAGGAAAGACTCTGACGCTACTGTATCGCCAGTATAGACGATCGTCCGCCCTGGCCGGGACTCGCCGACAACGTCGGAGCTGGTAATCTCTCGGCCGTTGACGGTGATCGTTTCTCCGCGGTGAAGCCGGGAGAACAACGGCCCTTCGGGGATGCCGAGCTCAAGCGCCCTTGCCTTGTTAAACCGGCCTAGCTTGGGGTCTTCTTTCAGCGCGTAGCCAAGGCTTGGCACGCTGTGGAAAGTACGGAACGCTTCGACGGAGTAGCCATTGAACTTAATGACATCGCCGTGGACGAGCTTTTTGGAGATCAGCGGAAAGCTCAGGTTCAGATAGCCCAGGCGGTTTAGTAGGCCTGTGAACTCTTCGACGTAGTCCGGGCCATAGATGTGCAGAGGTTCTGTCCTCCCCTGCAGGCTCATGGTCTGGAGCAGACCGGGCATACCCAGCGTGTGGTCGGCGTGGAAGTGCGTTAAAAATATCGAGGTGATATCCATGAAGCCGGACCGGGCTTTCATCATCTGACGCTGGGTACCTTCCCCGCAGTCGAAGAGCAGCCGCTCGCCGTCCCGCTGGATCATCAGGGAAGGCATCCCACGGTTAGGTGTGGGAATCGATCCCCCGGTACCTAGAAAAATGATCTTTAGCATGCCGGTCTGATATCAAGTGCACAAAAGATATAATGGTTATGTATTTCCTTAGCGGCTACCCTGCAGCAGTAACGCAAATACGGTAGAGCTGGCAAGCCCCATGCGGGAAGGCCCTCCGGTAGCCTGGACAGATTGCGGTGGCTTGCCAAAGGTAGCCGGGACAAACGTGATGAAAGGCTTGGTGAGTTCCTGCCCCTCGGGAGCTTCTACCGGAAAATCTTCCGGCGTCACATAATAGTCGGGCAGTACGATATTGGTCGATGATGTGCCCCCGTCCACCGTAGCGATGGCGAAGTACAGGCTTTCGCCTTTCTCCGCGGTCACGTTATAGGTTCCGGGCGGGACGTCGTAAAAGGTGTATACTCCCACGTTGTTGCCAGTTCCGTTGCTGCTGAACTGAGGGTTATCCGGCACGTCGACATAGTTGCCGTCCATATCGCTGAGCAGCACGAGAGCATCGGGGACTGCCTGGCTGTAGCTCGTCGTGATCACACCGGTAATCGTACCATCCTGAGCCAAAGCCGGTGATACGAGTAACGAAAGCATGAGTACTATAGCTAGCGCTGCCCTCATATGTACCAGTTAAGCGGGACATATATAAAAGAGCGATCTGCTGTTAAAGCGGCCATATAAAAGAAAACCGGAGGTTAATTTAGCACTTGTTCTTCAGGAGCCGGGTGCTTAGCACACTGGTGATCAGGCGGCAGATAAACGAACATGTGGTGCGAGAATCGCAGTACTAAAAAAGAGAAAAAGGGCTTAAATATAACCCTTTTTCTTAAGCAACTCGGCGTTCAGCACACTGGCGCCGGCGGCACCGCGGATGGTGTTGTGGCCCATGCATACGTACTGGATCGAGTCGGCTTTGCCGGCCCGGATGCGGCCGACGGAAATGCTCATGCCATTGCCCTGATTCCGGTCCATGCGGGGCTGGGGCCGGTCGGGCTCTTCCCTGACGATGATCGCCTTTTTGGGGGATGTGGGCAGATCTGACAGCTTCGGGTCGAACTTGAGCATCGCGTCCTTGATCTTTTCCGGGGTGACTTTCTTGTTGAACCTGGCCCAGACGGACATGGTGTGGCCGTCCAGAACTCCGACCCGGTGGCAGGCTGCGCTCACCCAGAAGGGTGCATCCTTGACCTGCTTGCCGTCGAAGTCGCCCAGCAGTTTCAGCGACTCGGTTTCCATCTTGCCCTCTTCGCTGCCGATGTAGGGTATGACGTTGTCGGTGATCGCCATGGACGGTACGCCTTCGTAGCCTGCGCCGCTGACGGCTTGCATCGTCGACACGTGGATGTTCTCGAGGCCGAATTTCATGAGCGGCTTCAGGGTGACAACCATCATGATGGTGCTGCAGTTGGGGTTGGTGACAATGGCGCCATCCCACTTGCGCTTTTTCTTCTGGATATCGATTAGGCCGAGATGCTCGGGGTTGACCTCCGGGATCACGAGCGGGATGTCTTTTTCCATCCGGTAAGAGCTCGCGTTGGAGGAAACGATGAAGCCAGCTTTGGCAAAGTCGGCCTCGATCTTGATTGCCTCCTCTGCGGGGAGAGCCGAGAATACGATGTCTGCATCGACGGCCTCCGGCCTGGTCGGTACCACGGTTAACCCCTTGACTTCTTCTGGAAGGTCAGTGTCCAGCCGCCATTTCGCAACCTGCTCGTAAGGCTTGCCCGCACTCCTCTCCGAGGCTGCGAGGGCCGTGATCTCAAACCACGGGTGGCCTGCCAGCTGCTGGATAAACCGCTGGCCGACGTTCCCTGTGGCCCCAAGTATTCCGACTTTAATCATATGCTCACCAGTATATAATCAGGCTTTAATGCCTTATTATTTATTCTCTAAGGTAATGGCCTGTGTCGGACAGGAATCGACGCACGTGCCACAGTCGTTGCAGCGCTTCTCGTCGATCTTGGCGAATTCGTCATCCATCTCGATAGCCGCCTCTGGGCAGGCATCCACACACGTCCCGCATCCGACGCAGGCTTCTTTGTCAACTTTTGCTGGCATGAAGAGTATATCCTCCGGTTAAATGTAGTAAAACTAAGATTGGCATATTACTTAAACATTTTCTGGCTATCGCCATAGAGACAGGTCTCCGAGGAGTCGATAATCACCGGTTTTCTCGCTTTGACAGCCTTCACCGGCGGGATCACGGCAGGATCACGCCGTGTTGCCTGACAGCTAACCTGGCTGCAGTGGCATATGTGACATCCAGTCTCGCTGCCGCAGGAGTAACAATAGTGAAAAAATTCACAGACGGGATACATCAGATAGAACCGATGATCCGCAGGCGGTTCGGCGCGGTAATGATAGACTTGGGCGCCTATCTCCTTCTGACAACAATTATGTAAGATAAGTGAGTACAACATCTAATCACATTCCTTTTAACTTAGGTGAATAAAAATGGACGAACACGTCATTGAAGGCCTGGGCAAGGCCAGGATAGTCATCAGGGACGGTAAAGTCGTTGAAGTCGGAGAACCGCTGATCGGCTACTGCCCGATCTTTGACAAGCACCGGGGCATCAAGAAGCTGGATAAAGAATCCATCGCGCAGAACATGCAGTTCCGCATCGAAGACTTCGGCATGTGCACATCCCGGCGTGTCTTAAAGCTGAAAGACTTCCTTTCCTTTGGAGTATCGGAGATTATCTGCACGGCGATCACACTGGGACATGTCGATGCTGCAGTGATCGTCTGCGAAGGTACCGGCACGCTGGTCGTTACCGACCCCGAGATGGTACAGGGCATCGGCGGACGGGTGTCCGGCCTGGTCAGCACCACACCCATACCGGAGATCATCGAGAAGATCGGAAAAGATAAGATCGTTGACCCGGCGACCGCAAAGATCGACCAGATCGCAGGCGTGACGAAGGCCATCGGCATGGGCTACAAGAACATCGCAGTATCAGTCATAAACGGTACCGGCGCCCGGATGATGAAGGAGCTGGAGAAGCAGCATCCCGGCGTTACGATCTACACCTTCGTCGTACACACGACAGGCATGTCCGAAAAGGAAGCCGAACTGGTCTATAGGTACGCCGACATAGCCACAGGCTGTGCCTCAAAGCATATCAGAGAATGCGGTGTGAAAAACAATGTGTACAAGGTCGGGGATTCCGTGCCGATGTTTGGCGTTTCACTACGTGGAAAACACCTGATCGAGGAACGCATCAGGTTTACCGGCAAGGAGATCAAGCCGAATCCCGGTGCACCTCAACCTGATATCCTATTATAGATCCGGGTAGTATTATGCGGTCCGATCGTAAAAGTACATCTGACATTAGTGCTAATAGCACAGCGGAGAGCAGATGATGGAAGAGTCAGTCAAGAAGAAGGCAGAGCTCATAGAGGTGGGCGGCACTACTGTCGACGACAGCTTCCTGCCTTACAAGAGTAAGTCGACGGCAGGGCCGGGCGCAGGCCTGGAGTCAATCTTTGTCAACATCGACGGGCACCGGGTCAGGCTAGGCGTTCGCCAGTCGTCGAAGTTCAGCGCTACCCTGAAGGGCGAGGTAGTCACGATCTACGCGGACGGGAAGGAGTACGCCCATGGCAAGCTCGAGCAGGCTATCTCCCACTGCCCCGGACAAGTATATATTACTGTCAGCGAGCGCTGTGTATTCGACTGCAAGTTCTGCCCGGTACCGAAGCTGCAGGGTAAGATCAAGTCGGACGCCCAGGTCCTGGACCTGGTCAGAGAAGGCATGAAGAGCCCGGAGTTGTCAGCCATCTCCATCACCTCTGGCGTGTGGACCACCCCGGAAGAAGAAGCGGAAAGAATTGCCAGAGTAGTGAAGCTAATCAAACAGGAGCTTGGTAACAGGAATATCCCGATCGGCGTCTCGATCTATGCCACGGACGATTCATCCGAGTTGCTGAAAGAGGCGGGGGCCGTAGAGGTTAAGTACAACATCGAGACGGTAGACAGGGAAATCTTCAATAAAGTCTGCCCGGGCCTGTCTTTTGACTATATCGTTCAGTCTCTGGAACATGCGGTAGACATCTTCGGCCGCAACCACGTGTTCTCCAACATCCTCATAGGGATGGGCGAGTCAGACGAGACAATCCTGGAGGGGATGGACATGCTGGCGAGCAAAGGTGTCATCCCCATCCTGAGAAAGACTAACCCTCACCCGCTCCGGGCCGGGGAGATCACGATCGAGCCCATCACCGCCGCCAGGCTCCTCAGGCTTGCCCGGGAACAGCGTCGCATTCTGGATCAGTATGGCCTGGACCCGGTACAGGCTTTGACTGGTTGCGTGCCGTGTACGGGGTGCGATATTACCCCTATGATCGATATTTAGGTCCGCCCGAACCACTTGATGACCCCGCCTGTGAGTAAAGAAAATGGGCTGATGCAGGCCTGCAAGTCAGCGATCATGTACACCGTCCCGTGAATTCCGCGACAGATTCGGAAATGTTAAACCATAGAATCGGTGCAGCTGCCGATTCCCGTCTCGTTTCCGGGAAACATATATGCGCCCGGTACCATCCTGATGTGGTTAAGGATGGCATAAAAAAGGGGATGGTGTATACATGGACCTGTTCAGGATCGCTCCTGACCTGCCCGACGAGAATGAGGCGGTTGAAAGACTAAGGACATTTGGCGAGTATGTATCAGAATACGTACAGATACCGGAGCACCGCCGGCTGTTCATCCGGCTGTCCCGCCTGCTGCGGATCACATGCAGGATCAGTGAGAGCTGGAGATTCATGTACAGGGAGCAGGCTATCGCAGAGCTGACCGAAGTCATGAATAGCCTTCACGAGTTAGAAGCCGAAGCAGACCAGGTCCCGGACACCATGCTGAGGGAGCACGCTTTCGACTGGATCGATGCGATCGCGTATATGCGCAGATCGGTAGCGGAAGAGGTTCGGTGGGACGTCGAGACGACCAACGCCGGTGAAGCATTGTAAAAATCAAGGGATATTATGATAGGCAATACACAGCTATACGAAGAGAACGATGAGGAAGAACTCATAGTGCCCGAGGCCCGCATCGGACCGGCAGAATTTGCCATCGCAATACGGCGGCTATACAGCGCTGAGTTCAACCACAACCAGGATGCCGCATGGTTCCGCCGCATGCGCAGACTCCACAACGAGCAGATGCTCGTCGCCTGCTACGGTAGCTTAAATTAAAATTTCATAATCATTTGATCTCCACGACCTCAGCGTTCTCCACTTCATACCGGACCAGTTCGTTGAAATCGAACAGCTCGTTCTCCATGCGGACGACTTCGTCGAGCCGGCCGTGGATGGAGGGATGCTTAGGGACGGCCTGGCAGCCGCCGGCTTTCTGGATGGAAATGTCGAAGGTGCCGATCTTCTTTGCGATGGTCATGATCTCCTCTTTGTCCAGGCCTATGAGTGGGTGATAAATGGGGAAGTCTACGTCGTAGGCTTCTGCCATCATGTTCTCGGATGTCTGGGAGGCTACCTGGCCCAGTGAGGAGCCGGTGATGATACCATGGGCACCGTGTTTCTCGGCGATCACTCTGGCTACCTTGTACATGAGGTGCTTACAGAACACACACGTGTACTTTTGATTTCCTTTTTCGATGAACGCCTTCAGGTTGCTGCCATGTGGGGCGATATACATGTTCATCCGGTGCCCGGGGGCCCATTCGTGGAGCTTACGGACAAGCTCTATTGCCTTATTCTTCGCATCCTCACCCAGGTAGGGGGTGTTATCCATGTACAAAGGGATGATCTCACAGCCCCGCTTCATCATGAGCCAGGTGGCTACAGGTGAGTCGATGCCGCCGGAGACCAGCGCCACCATCCGGCCCTGGCTGCCCACGGGCATGCCGCCTACACCTTTGACGATATTGGTGAAAATGTATGATCCGGTATCCCTGATTTCCACGTGGATGGCGTGGTCCGGGTTTTTCAGGTTAACCCTCGGGTGCCGGTCGATGACCGCGTTGAACACGGCATCGCCGCAGATACGACCGATATCCTGGGATGTAAAGTCGTGCCTGTTCCCCCCGGAGTGTCTGGCCATGATGCCGAAGGACTGACCCTCCTGGATGAGTTCCCTGCCAAAAGCCGCTGCTACGGCACATGCTTCGTCCAGTGTCGGCCCTGTGGATACGGCAGGACTGCAAGAGACCACTCCGAAGACCTTGCTGACTGAAGCCGGAGCTCTGGCATCGAAGGTTTTAACGAAGATCCGGCCACGTTCCCTGACGATTCCCCCATGGACGATCTGATCCTGGTCAAGCATCGCCTGGAGATTTTTTATCAGCATCTCCTCGTACTTCTTCCTGATCTGGTCGCTTTTGATGGCGATTTCGCCGTAGCGAACGATGACAATATTGAAATCCATGAAAGTATCCCCGTGAAAGATGCTCGTGCGGCTGCTATTTCGCCAGCGCCGTCTACGACGTATCTGATAATGTGCTACTCCCGTATATTTTCAGCGCATTGAATTGTACTATCCCGGGGAACCAGAGGTGATATAAGCGCGTAATTCGTCATTAGAGACAGGGAACGATATGGACTACAGCATTCAAGGCGGAGACACCGTTATGGGAAGTCAGGTATTTCTCGTAGTTATCTTGATCATCTTACTGCTACAGCTGCGGGAGCGCAAAGTCCGCCTGTGGTCGATGATCCTGATGCCGGCCATGATGCTGCTGGTCACCGCCGGGGTGATATCGTTAGAGCTGAGCGCCGGTCCGGTAGCCTGGCTGGTCATGCTTGCCGGGTTCGTCCTGGGTGCGGCTGTGGGCCTATTCATCGCTTCGCGCCTGCACCTGAAGATCGATGCGGACGGCTCCATGGTGATGAGGGGCTCGCTGCTGGCCGTGGGCGCATGGGCGGTTATTTTGCTCGCAAAGGTTTACGGTAAAGACCTTATGGCAGGCACGGGCCTGGTCGATTTGAACCTGCTGACCTCGGCATTTCTCGCCATGACGCTGGGCACGATGATCTTCCGCCGGGGCTACACGTACTACCGGTTCATGCAAATGAAGAAAGCGCCGGACCTAGGGGAGTCTGTACAACAGCCAGTGGATACCGCCCCGTATACAAAGAATAAAAAATAGGAAAACAGCGGGGGTTGTCTGCCCCCATTCAATAATTCACGATACTTGCACAAGTATCGAGAAGGTGTCCGTGACATTCCCGTCAGGCCCGTTTAGATATGCGATGAACGACTGGTTGCCTGTGGCAAGCGTCTTGATGAGCCACGTCTGGTTGCCGCCGGCTCCGATCAGATCGCTGTCAGGGATAAACTCGTCACAGATGATCTTTAGCCCCGAAGACGTTTTGTTAGTATAGACATAACCAGTGCTGGGGTTCTCCGGTAAGCTTACGATGAACAGGCTATTGTCGTTTACGGAAACCGCCTCTTTATCGAAGCTCTCGTTAATCAGCGGGACGCATACCGGCGTTCTGTTTACTGCGGAGTACGCGTACGTAGCCCCGAGGCTCAACAGGATGATGGCGATAGCTATAATCGCCACGTGCTTAAAATTCATCTTACCCATTCCATTCCTCGACTAATAATATTTATGTTAATATATAATTATATGGAAAAGATGTTATCGGGTAAGCAGCTACATTCGCTAAAAAAGCGCAAAATAGGTAGAGCCAGCGGCGTTGGAAACTGCCGGAAGAAAAAAGATAAGGGGAGGACAGAGTTGCTTCTGCCACCCGCTTCAGACGATGCTGATTTTTAAAGTATAGATGGTCTCGTTGCCGAAGGTCGGCTCCCAGGAGCGCTTGTAGGTCCCGTTGAAGGTCTGATTACCCTCGCCAGTGGCCGTAACTTCCCACGTGTGGTTTCCACCTGCACCAACCATGCCAGGAGCACCGCCCTGGACGTAGCCTGCGTCACTGACGTTTAGTCCGCTTGTGGCGCTGGTGTTCCACTGGAATCCGGTACTGGGATTCTCGTTCAGTACAATAGCAATGGTATTGCCTTTGCTGACAGTGACAGTCTGATTATCGTTGGCCTCGGTATAGGTCATCATGGAAGTAGCACCTGCAGCGGTAATGTTAAGAGAATAGGTGGTCTCGTTGCCGAAAGTCGGCTCGAACGGCCTCTTGTAAACGGCATTAAAGGTCTGCGCAGCACTGTCGTTCGTCTTCAGTTCCCAGGTCCGAACGCCGCCGGCTCCGGGCATGCTGCCGTTGCTTGCAAAGCTCGTGTTGATCAGCTCAAGCCCTGGCGTCAATGTCCAGTTCCACGAGTAGCCTGTGGTGGGGTTCTCGCTCAGGCTGACGTTAAAGGTCGTTCCCGTCGCAAGCTGGACGATCTTGCCGTTGTCAGCCTCGCCGAAGGATGATATCGGTGTGGTAGTCTCCCCGGGGACAGCCGTCGGAGAGGCTACTGCCGTCGGAGTAGATGTTGGTACTGTTGTTGGATTTGTACATCCCGCAACGATTGCGGCGATAGCGACCAAAGAAATAGTAATCGCAAAAATGATCTTGTTCTTCAAACTTTCACCTTATGAATATCTAGGCTATGTATATTTAGATATTGTTATTACTACGGTTAAATTAGTAGTTATAAATAGGTAATTTGATATTTAGTATAAAATGATAACAATGTTAAAAAAGGCATAACTGTAGGGTTTTGTGAAATATAAAAAAGATGGCATCCTTCGGTGCCATCATCGATCGATGTCCCCTGTGAAAATTATTCTTTGAACATGTCGTCCATGGAGTAGATGCCCGGCTTCTGTGCGACGAGCCACCGGCCAGCCTTGACCGCACCGGAGGCAAACATCTGCCTGGTGTGGGCCTGGTGCCTGATCTCGATACGCTCGCCATCGCAGGCAAACAGGACAGTGTGGTCTCCCACGATGTCACCGCCCCTTACTGCATGAATGCCGATCTCGCCACCGCTTCGCGGTGATAAGCCTTCACGCCCGTAAATGTACTTCGGCTTTTCAGCCAACGCAGACGAGATCACGTCAGCAGCCTTAAGCGCAGTACCGCTGGGGGCGTCCTTCTTCTTGTTGTGGTGGGCCTCGATGATCTCGATGTCGCAGTCTTCCAGGCGCTTTGCCGCTTCGCGGAGCAACTTCAGGAATACCTGGACGCCTACCGAATAGTTCGGGGAGATGATCGCCCGTATCCCGCCGGATTCGATAATTTTCTTCAGTTCGGCTTTCTGTGCATCGTCGATGCCTGTGGTGCCGATGACGACGTTGACACCGCTGGCTGCTGCCGCTTTGACGTTGCCGACAACTGCGGCTGCGATAGTAAAATCGATCAGCACGTCGGGCTTAACAGCTTTCAGGACTTTTTCAATGTCGGAGACACTGGAAACTGTTATCTTACCCACCTGCTTGCCGGCCGAGAGATCGAAGCCGGCGACGAGCTCCATATCGGGCTGGGCGAGCACCGTGTCGGAGATCATCGTACCCATCCGGCCGTTGATGCCGGTGATTGCTACTTTAACCAAAATGATCACTCCTTCTTACTGATAATGACGGGTTTTACTTTCTTCGCTATGCCAGAGGTTTTAACCCCCAGGGAATTCAACGCCGCTTCCAGCGCCTTTTTATTATCCGGGGCCAGCTCCGTGAGCGGAAGCCTGACCGGGCCCGCCGCCAGGCCCATCATGTTCGCCGCTGCCTTCACGGGGATCGGGTTGATCTCGAGGAATAGGCTACGCATGACCTGGCTGAGGTGGAAGTAGATGTCGAGAGCTTTTTTATTGTTGCCCTCAGCCTGGGCTTTGACCATGGCGCAAAATTCTCTCGGCAGAATGTTAGCGGTGACCGACACCGAGCCGGCTCCGCCCACGGACATTACTGGGATTGTCAGGGGATCGTCTCCGGATAGCACGGTAAAGGGCTTGTGTCTGTTTCTCGTAAGTTCGACGATATCGGCGATCTGAGTTAAAATACCGCTCCCTTCTTTGATGCCGACGATGTTGTCCACCTTCGCCAGCTCAGCCACTGTGGAAGGTGCCATATTGATGCCGGTCCTCCCGGGATTATTGTAGAGGATGAGGGGGATATCGACCTTATCGGCGACGGTCCGGTAATGTAAGATCTGGCCTGCTGCCCCGGGTTTATTGTAGTACGGCGTGATCAACATCGCGCCGGCAGCGCCCGCATCTTTCGCGTACCTGGTAAGCTCTACTGCTTCCCGGGTGTTATTGGACCCCGACCCGCCAATGACCGGAACCTTGCGCTTGTTCTTGTCAGCCTGATCAACGGCGATCACGAGAAGGCGTTTCTGTTCATCGAAAGTCAGCGTCGCCGCCTCCCCCGTATTACCGCAAGGGATAATGCCGTCGACACCTCCAGCTATGACGTAGTCGATGTTACGGCGGAAACCGGCCTCGTCGATCTCGCCGCGCTTATTAAAAGGAGTAATGAGGGCAGGATAAACACCCTTGAACGTCTTGAGCTTCATCGCGAGATCCTACCCGTAGACACATCGTCATGTTTACTGCTAGCAAGCATGGGAAGTTCACTTCTTAGACGTCTTCTTGAGAGTCACTTGCTTTCTAACAGGTGCAGCCTTCACGGCCACTTTGCCGCCGAGCTTGACGCCGTACGCCTCGAGCAGCCCTTTCAGCTTCTTCTGGTTCTCAGGGGCCATCTCGGTCATCGGCAGCCTCAGCGAGCCCGCCGCGATGCCCATCATGTTGGCCGCGGCCTTCACCGGTATCGGGTTGGTCTCGAGGAACATGGCCTTCATGATCGGGGCGATTTTGTAGTACAGATCGATCGCCTTATCGTGGTTGCCCTCGTCGTAGTACTTGACCATGGTGCACATTTCCCGGGGCATGATGTTGGCCAGAACGGATACGACTCCTTGGCCGCCCATTGCCATGACCGGTAGGGTGATGTTGTCGTCGCCCGAGAGCACTGTAAACTTCTTCTTGCCACCGCGGGTGAGCTCGATGATCTTTTCAATCTGCTCCATGCTGCCGCTGGCCTCCTTGACGCCGACAATGAACTCATCCTTTGCCAGCTCGGCGATCGTCTCGGGAAGCATGTTCGTCCCGGTCCTTCCGGGCACGTTGTAGAGAATGATCGGCATTTCGGCTTTCGCCGCGATCGTTCGATAGTGGAGGATCTGCCCGGCAGGCATGGGCTTGTTATAGTAAGGGGTGATCAGCATGGCGGCGGCAGCGCCTGCCTCTTTGGCGTACTGAGTCAGCTCTAGAGCTTCCTGAGTGTTGTTGGACCCCGACCCGCCAATGACCGGAACCTTGCGCTTGTTTCTGTCGACCTGGTCGACAGCGATCTCCAGCAGCTTCTTCTGCTCCTCGAATCTCAGCGTAGCCGCTTCGCCCGTGCAGCCGCAAGGTACGATACCGTCGACACCTCCAGCTATGACGTAGTCGATATTACGACGAAAACCGGCCTCGTCGATCTCGCCATTCTTAGTAAAAGGAGTAATAAGGGCAGGATAAACGCCCTTGAGCGTCTTGAGCTTCATTATTACTTCCTGCCTTTGGATGCCTTCTTTCTGGTTACGTAGCCAGCAATGCGGTTCCGGAGCTCTTTGGACTGGATGGTCGCAAGCTGCTCAACCTTGTCCTTGTTCTCGTTGAAGTCAGCGCCGAACTCGGTCGGGTACTGCCTCAGCAGGGCATCGGTGGTGCTCTTGATATAGGTCTGCCTGATACTTCCCATGGTCTACCTCCTCTGAATGTGTCACGACATTACGGGTAACATACGCTTGAAAGGTCGATACGAGATAAACATACGTAGTCATCTGCTTTAAACGTAGCGCCCGTGCTCGTGCGACAATCCTTAAACCTTAATGGTACAAATAATTTTTCGATCAAAGTATATCAGGGGGAGCCGGAGATGCCCGGTAAGGACGAAAAAATGAGACGGACGATCACTAGGATGAGGCTCCGGGCAGTTTCAGTGCGTACAGCCTGCCGTCACCCGTTCGGGCATAGAGAACCCCGTGAGCCGCGCATACCTGATCCCATCGGCCTTGGTCCGCCCCATAATAGTTATACTGTACATGACCCCGGTCATCCAGCAGTGAAAGCACAGGGATGGACTTGCCGCTTCTGCTCAACTCCGTCGCGGCACATACTCCGCTTCCGGTTGCTGTCAGGATGATCGATCCGGTACTGTTGACAGCTACCGTCCACTGCCGGGTGCCATTCAGGTCAGTGGCGGTGATGGTGACAGAGGCGGGAGTGTCGTCCCGTACCGCCGTGTAGAGCAGGCCTCCACCCGGGGCGGCTCCGTCAACGGATGAGACATCTGTCGATCCGGCGGAGAATTTACTGATCAGGTCTCCCTGGTCATTGAGCACGTGGACAGTCCCCTGATCGTAGATAAGATAAAGCTGACCGGCAGGGTCGGCTGAAAGGAGGTAGTGTCCCAGGTAGGGCTTATAATACTTCCACAGGATCGTGCCGTTTTCCAGAACCCGGAAGAGTTCACCCGCTCCGCTTCGGGAAACAAAAACGCCTGAGCCGTGAGGTAGGAGGGTTGTGCTGTCATCGTAGTTGTCGAGCAGGTTGCTCCACTGAAGACTGCCATTGGAAGATCGGCTCTGAAGATATACCTCAGATGGTCGCGTGCGGCTATGTACTAGATAGTAGACGTTGCCAGCACCATCTACGACCGGGTCGGATATGACGTTCGTATCGTCCCACTCAGTTAAGCCCGGGGGTCCCACGGCTGTCAGTTTTGTACCGGAGCACAGGTATACCGTCCCATTATTTCCTGGCACTGGGGGTCGATCGATATCGTAGGTTCCCAGCGATTCCGCAACTCCCTCCGGACTGATCGACCACAGGCTATGGTTCGACGAATAAACGTATAGCGGGCTGTCATTGCCCAGGGCAGAGTACAGTGGGGCAAAGAGCCGGATTGACCAGATGCTCTGGCCACTGCTGTTGACCAGGGAAACATTTTCCTCGCCGACCAGGTAAGCTCCACCGGCGACCGGGTAAAACTGCAGCACAGGCTCCTCTGCGCTGGCTTCCCACAGAAGCGGTGAGCCCGAGACAGTATTGAAAGTGAAGATAAGGTAGGTGGAGAGGCCGATGAGAACCATGGCCGCTGCTATGACTTTAATGACAGTAGTATTCTCCATCTTACATCCACCGGGCTGGTATTGCAAGTGATACTATAGATATCGATACTAAAAATATTTTTTGATTATATTTAGGCTTATTTGAAGATCGGGCGCTGGGTGAGCAGCTTGGGCAATGCAAGCGGCCGGTACGGCTTTCCAGCACAGCGCATTCGGATCTCCTGCGCCAGCTCTTCCCGGGTCATAGTCACCCGCTTGCCGGTTTCCCGGATGCTGACCGAGAGCAGCCCGGATTCGGCCTCCCGGTCACCCACTACCGCCACATACGGGATCCACTCCGTACTGGCCTTGGCGATCTTCTTCGCCAGGGTCTCGTCGCTATCGTCCACATCATAGCGGACACCATCGATGTCCAGGTACCGGCAGTACTCCTGCTGTTTCTCGGATACGGGGATGATGCGCACCTGAGTGGGCGAGAGCCAGACTGGCAGAGTTGGCTGATCCTTTTTCAGCGCCTCTTCCAGGAGCGAGTAGTACCAGCGCTCGATACTGCCAATGCTGGAGTGGCAGATCGTGCAGCCTTTCTTCTTGCCGTCCCGGTCCGTGTAGTTGATACCGTACACCTGGGCATCCTTCACGTCCAGCTGGACGGTCGAAAGCTGGATGCAGCCCCGGGTGGAGTCCACGCCCTGAAATTCGTTCTTGACAGCCCAGTAGTGCTTGGCTTCGGACAGTATTTCTATAAAAGCAGGCTGATTGGAATACTTGAGGAGATCCACGATCCTGGAACGGTTTTCATTGTAGAACGACTCCACGATCCGGAAGACGATGGCGTACTCGACACCGGACGCATCCGCCAGGTCTGAGTAGTTCCGGTACAGTTCCTGGTACTCGGCCCAGCCTTCTTCAAGATCACGGCAGAAGCAGTGAATGTCGGGCATGTGGAATGCCCTGAGCCGCTTGAGGCCAGACAGCTCGCCGCTCTGCTCATACCGGAAGCTCTTGCTGAACTCATACATGCGCAGAGGCAGGTTACGGTAGCTGATGGTGGCATCCTTCATGATCTTGAACAGTCCGAAGTCTCCCGCGAACCGGAGGATGAATTCCCGGTCACTGTCAGGCGACTTGACCGAGTAGTGACGCTCGTGGAACGTGCCAGCCTGCTCCCGGATCTGCGAATCATTCCAGTCGTAGAGCAGCGGAGAGTCGATCTGCAGGGCCTTGAAACGGTTGACGGCGATCTCGTTCGCCCAGTCGTGGAGCAACTGGAAGATCAGATAACCTTTAGGGTAGAACCTGAAGTTGCCCGAGTCGGATGAAGGCTCATAGCCCACCAGCTCATGTGCCTGCATGATCTTGACAGAGGGAGGCTCTTTATTAGGAGGCTTCTTCAGTTCCTCGGAGACCACGTAGGCCTCCAGCGGCTTGCATTCGGCTCTCGCCAACGCTGCCATGACCTCGTCCTCTTTCGTGACGTCCACGGCCAGCTCAGTGCCGTCAGGCAAGAGTAAAATCCGCCTGCTCTGGATGTTCTTCACGATATCTTCTCTGTTCTTAAGCTCCATCAAGTTCAATGCCTCCGGAAAAAGCTGGGCAGCGAAGGACTCGGGGCCCTCACTGGCGAATAGTAACGGTGGTAGTAGTGTTAAGATTAAGATTTTGAGTATAAAGGCTTGTTAGCACGACTGTCAGGTATACCACCAATAACTACTACAAGCGCGGGGTATAAAAATATTGTCCCGCGTAGCGGTTAGTGTTTAAGGCCAAGCACCTCGGTGTTCACGATATTCCTGGGCTTGCCCCGTAGAAACGCAGCCACGTTATCCGTCGCAATGGCAATGCTCAGCTCCTTGGCCTCCAGGGTATTATAGGCTATGTGAGGCGTAAGCAGGGTATTGCTTAAGCCGAGGAACGGGCTGTCCGGCATCACCGGCTCCTGGTCAAACACATCCAGGCATGCGCCGGCGATCCGGCCGTGCCTGAGGGCACGGATAAGCGCGTTGGTATCGATGATCTTTCCTCTGGCAGTATTAATCAGGATAACACCTGGCTTCATCAGCCGGAAAGCTTCCTCATCGATCAGGTTTTCTGTATCAGGTGTTAGCGGCAGGTGAACCGTAATAAAGTCGCTTTCCGAGTACAGGCGATCGAGGCTCACAAACCTGAACTTCTGCTTGCCTGTGCCTGCTGACACAGAGGCCTGCCTGGTATCGTAAGCGATCACATCCATGCCAAAGGCGATGGCGATCTCGGCAACCCGTGTTCCTATTCTGCCAGTACCAATCACCCCAAGGGTTTTACCCCGGAGCTCTCTGCCCTCGAACGCAGTACAGTCAAACCGGCCCTCCCGCATCCAGAAGTCAGCCTCCAGGATACGCCTCAGAAAAGAAAGCAACAGGGCGAAAACGTGCTCTGCTACAGCCTCATTCGAATAGCCGGGCGCATTCGCTACCGCTATGCCCTTTTTAGTAGCAGCGTCCAGGTCCACATCGTCGTAGCCCGTCCGCGTCAGGGCAACAAGCTTGAGATTCTTCGCCTCAAACGCTTCGGCCGGCAGCTTGAAGTGGCTCACGACGGCTATGTCAGCACTATCGATCCTGCAGAGGAACTCGCCCATAGAAGAGGGTGGGCCCTCGTAAACCCGCACCTCACCGAGCTCCCCCAGCCGCTCCTTGTAGAGCTCGGGCTTGAAAGCGGCATCCGCAACGACGATGAGCACCATACGACAGAAGGTATGCAAGCCCGGACAAAGCCATTTGGCACGAAAAAGACGGTTTGAAGTTTCACCACAACGACTACTAATCAACCACAACGACACAACGACACAACGATTTTTTATTAATACTTAACTACCAATCGATTTTTTTGGAAGCGTTGTGCCGCCGTGCCGTTGTGGTCCAAAAAGTCGTAGTGCCGCCGTGCCGTTGTGGTTTTTTAATAATCGTCGTGCGCCGTGGTTATTTGCTAACCGCTTTCCACTCTGCGTCGGGTGGCGGGGTCTTCGGCGATCAGGTCGTGTAGCACCTGTTCGGGGGTCTCTCCAGGTGCGAGCTGTCTTTTGAGGTAAATGCCGGTTCGTCCTACGTCGGCCCTTCTTTCAAGGACTCGTAGCCGTTCTTCGACGATCTGCTGGCCTACTTTGATTTTTCGGGCAACTATGCCGGGAGATAGGTCGGACAGCGGGGTTTCGATATGGCCTTCCGGGGTGGGCTCGATGAGCATGAGGCGTTTGTCTACGCCGCAGGAGCGCTCGCCGTTTTTTAACCCGTTAAGGTCGAGGGAGCCGCCGAATCGGTAGAATTCCAGTTCTACTTCCCGGGGCTGGATGAGCGGATAGGTGACGGTCGTGTTGTCTTCCAGTTCTACGTTGGCTTTGACCAGCGACCTGGGTGTGGCCTGTACGACTGAGATACCGAGGACACCCAGGTGGTCCAGCGAGAGCATCACTGGCACGGTGCTTACCGTATCGGGAATAAAGACGTCCACGTCACTGGATGGCTTTACGTCGCCGCGGGCGACACTGCCGAAGACGAACGCGTCGATCCGGCGGGCTGCCAGTTCACCCAGGACTTCGACCGCTCTGGCTCGCTTTTCTTTTAACGTAGTCCATCGGTCAGCATCGTAGGTTATTTCTCTGCGCTCGCCCATCTCCCCGGTTTTATGTCTCATGGCCTCACGGTCTCTTTCCCGACCCAGTCCAGGTATGGGGCGTAGCCTTCGTCGATCTTCCACGAGGTGATGCATGGTAGCTCGTAGCTGTGAAGCTCCTTGATCCGCTTGATGGCGACGGGTACCAGTTCGGTTTTTGTCTTGCAGATCATGGCAACTTCGTTGCCTTCCTCGATATTGCCCTCCCACCGGAAGACGGATGAGACTACGTAAAAGTTTGCGCAGGCGATCAGGTGTTCCTCAACCAGGTATCGGGCGATTCGCCCGGCTTCTTCCATATCCCGGGCAATGACATACACAGTAGAAAACATAGTGACCATGCACTATTAATGCGTTAATAGGTAAAAGAGGTGTACTTATAATACTTTTCCCGCAAGCGCGGGATGAATGTATTTATAGTAAAAATATACTAAAACATCATAGATCGCTTAATATTTATAGGGGAGACCTTCATTTGGACAATCTTATCTGGATCGAGCTTCTAGCAGGCTTCATCATCTGGTGGACACTTGTCACTGTCCTCAACAAGGCAGGAATTCTAAAACGCTTCAACATATCAGCCCACGGGCCGCTCATTATCTGGAGAACCTACCGGGGACAAAAATTCCTCGACTGGGTGGCCGCTCCCAGGAGCTTCTGGAAGGCCCTGGTGACGATATGTCTACCGCTGGTGATGCTTTCCATGGTGCTGATGGTCCTGCTGGTCCTGCTAACCAGTATTCTCATGATCTTCAGTACGCCAGAGCCCAGCCAGGTAAATGCCCCCCAGAACATCCTGGTCATACCGGGCATTAACGAGTTCGTACCGTTCGTCTGGGGCTGGCTGGCCCTGTTCGTCGGGATGGCCGTGCACGAGTTCGGCCACGCGATCATGTCGAAGGCGGAGAAGATCAAGGTCAAGTCGCTGGGGCTGCTCCTGATCCCGGTGCCGATTGGCGCTTTCGCCGAGATTGACGAAGAAGAGATGTTCGGCACGAAATCGGGGGAGGGAACTGCGGAGATCCTCGGGCCCATGGATACGAAAGCGGCCGGAACGGGATTACGAAAGGCGTCCAGCCTGGCGCTTGTGCGCATCCTCGGCGCCGGAGTCATCGCCAACATCCTGATCGCAATCATCGCATTCGCACTGCTGTTCGGCCCGGTCCTGGGCGCCATCGCCGCGACCAACTCCGAGATGGTGGTCGTGAACGTCGCGCGGGACTCCCCGGCATATAACGCGGGGATACAGAAGAACATCATCATAAAATCAGTAGACGGCATCAACGTAACCACCCCTGATCAATTTAACAGCTACCTGAAGACCAAACAGGGAAGCAATGTGACAATCGGGGGAATGAGTGGCGACAAGCCAGTCAGCTATACCGTGAATGTCGGGGACACCCGGGGCATATACATTCTGGGCGCCATCGCAGGACAGCCGGCGGGAAATGCGGGCTTCGGACCCAACTACCGGATCCTCTCGATCAACGGCACGGCAGTCAACTCATATGCAGATTACAGCACCTACATGAAAAATTCCACCCCCGGCCAGATGGTCACGGTCGGCCTGCTCGACGATAAGGGCAACCCGCTGGAAAAGACATTCGCCCTGGGAACGGGGCCTGAACCCAAGGGATACATGGGTTTCACAGGCTACGACCTGTCAGATAACTCCATCGGAATCATCGTGGGGACATTTAACGCACAAGACCACCTCACAATGCTCCGCAGCCTTCCGGCACCTACCGGAAATACCATAGGCGAAAAAATCCAGAGCGTCATCACCGGGTACTTCCTCATCTGGATCCTCCCGATCTGGGAAGTCATGGGAGGCCTCCAGGGCTTCGGCGTATTCCAGAGTGACCTGGCAAGCCTGTACCACCCGGTGGGCTGGGCGGAACCACTAGGCGGCGGTATCTTATATATCGCGCTGGCGCTGTTCTGGATAGGCTGGCTGAACATCAACCTGGCCATCTTCAACTGCCTGCCCATGCTCCCGCTGGACGGAGGGCACATCTTCCGGGAAGTCGCACGCACGGCACTCGGCTACTTCATAAAGGATACTGAGAAGGTAAACCACTACTCGAAAACAATAGTAAACGTATTTTCGATAGTGTTGATATCATCGCTGGTGTTCATGATAGTAGCGCCCTACATCGTGCATGGCCTGTGAGCCCTGAGGGGCTCCAGGTGTGGCGGGCGGGAAGCCCGCTATCTTTTATATTTTAAAAGAATCACTCGATAACAAGACATTCTGGTTTTTATACGCAAAGAGGCAAACTGTGATGATCTGGTGGGTCAAATATAAATGATGAAAATCTGGTTGTACCGGTTACATGTACTCGAATAGCTGGAACAGTATTTAACGCCAAGACGCCAAGATAAATCATACGTTATAGATAAGTCGATTCTTGGCGTCTTGGCGTTTAAAAATATTCTTGGCGTTACTAAATTTAACTGATTTTCATACGAAAGAGACAACAATATTGCAGCTGGATAATAAGCCTTGTCTC
>CAZJRS010000057.1:0-23456 GCA_964548585.1 uncultured Methanocella sp.
GATCCCGTCGAAGCACCCGAGTCCGCCGATGCTGATGAAGCTGGTGCCGATCTTGCGGATCCTGGGCAGGTTGAGCAGGGTCGTGCCGAGGAGGGTGCCGGTAACGCCGGTGATGAAGCCTAGCCGGGCGACATTGACCAGATCGCCTCCGTAGAGGTAGAGCGCTGTCAGCGATACCAGTGTGGCCAGGAGCGGCGGCACGTAGATGGGCACATAGAAGCCGATGCTGCGCGACGGCTTTGACAGCAGATAGATACCCAGAGAGACCGCGATGATCGACAGAAGGACAGGCAGCAGAGGCATATTCAGGACGAAGTAGGCCGCCACTACAAGCGCCACGATGCATCCGCCAAGGTTGAGCGAGACGACGGTGTTGTGGCCGTGCCAGACTGGCAGGGTGTACTTTTGGCCGAGGTAAGGCACAGACTTCGTCTCGCTGTCCCGTTTGCTTTTAAACTCGGCGATGGGCACATTAAAGATGCTTGCCATCAGCACGGTGAGGTACAGTGCTACCGCCTGCATCACCGTAAGTCCGAGCGTGTGATTCAACACAGGTCCCGGGTTAATCTCCAGCAGAGATAGTACTGCAAGTATCGCGAACGGCAGAACAAGCAGCACGATAAAAACAGGAAGAGATACGGGTAAAAACAAAAAGTTTTTCTTCATTAGCTATCTCAGAACGCCGAAGCTTTTTTATCAACTACGATGTAGTCCTGGATTGCCCGCACCGCCGAGAATGGTATCAGCACGAGACCGTCTTCCGTCCGGTAGTTCTCGACATTCAGCGTCATGTCCGGGCGAATGATCAGGTCGATCAGGTCCCCGGTCCTGGGCTCGCAGGTGATATCATAGAGAATGCCCATCTCGGAACCATCCGTACCCATTACTTTCTTGTTGGAGAGTTTTTTTGCCATCCATCTTGCCATAATCGTAATCCCTCTCATCCATCTCCTACCCGCCGCATCAGCGGCAGCCTATAGGGAAGATAACTGTAGATATAAGTGTGCTACCCTTTAATAAAATTTGCCTCTGGGAAGGAAATGATCTCAGATAACTTCGCCCCGGCTCTCAGGCTCATTTTTCGCTTTCATCGTCTGCAGCACAGTCCTGAAGTCTGCATCTGTCACAATTGCCTTTTCGATCGATGCCGGGGACATGCCCTCGTTCTGCACGGCGCGCCGTAAGGCGATGGCAAAGGAATTCCTCACCAGCATCGCCAGGTCCGCCCCGGAAAAGCCGTCTGTCGCTGATGCTAATCTGGCCAGATCAACATCCTGTAGCATAATACCGCTGGCATGTAATGCGAGGATGTTCTTCCGGTCGACTGTTCCAGGAAGTCGGAACTCGATCTCCTCGATCAGATAGCCTGCCTTGCGCATGACCGGGTCGACTGCAAAGGCGCTGGTCGAAACAGCGATAACCAGAATATTTTCATCCCGGCCGATCGTGTCGACAACTTCAGC
This sequence comes from uncultured Methanocella sp., assembly GCA_964548585.1. Taxonomy (GTDB): domain Archaea; phylum Halobacteriota; class Methanocellia; order Methanocellales; family Methanocellaceae; genus Methanocella_A. The sequence goes on from CAZJRS010000057.1 coordinate 1,464, forward strand.
GATCTGGGCCGACTTCTTTCTGGAGAGCTCGCTAACCGGACCGTAGCCGAAGCCCGCGTACTCAAGGTCATCCAGGACAACCAGCGAAGGCATATTGGCTCGGGCTCTGGCCATCGTATCCGCCAGTAGACGCCGGGAGTCATCGTCGCTCCGGGCCACCAGCTGCTGCCACTTTACTGTGAATAGCCGCAGGCCGGCATCGGCGGCGAATGCTTTGATCAGCAGTGACTTACCAGCCCCGGGAGGACCGTAAGCGATCACCAGCTTCGCCGGACAAATACCTTTTCGCCTGAGGACTTCCCCGTGTTTTAAGGGAAGCTCGACCGCTTCCCGCAGCCGGCGTAACTCCTCTTTAAGACCGCCTATGTCGGTCAGGCTGGGTACGGGGCTGCTATTGAGCCGGACAATCTGGCACGCCGAATCGGCGTCGGGCCGTAGCTCGCTGGTAAGGCCTTCATCTTCAGGGCCGGGCATGCTCATGGATAAACACCGTTTGCAAGTTACACTTTTGATATTAAATATTTAATCTTGCGTTTTTGAAAGCGTTGGGACTATTAAGTGCCGGCTCAATAAAAAAGACGGGTCGCTGTCAGGAGGGAGTTCGATCTTTTCAGCCCCCAATCCACAGCGACTCCTTGAGATATGTTGCCACTTACCGGTGGCCTTTACACATACTCGTTTATCGGGTAGGCTTTCTGGATCTCCTTAGCGGTTCCACCCTTGAAGTGTTCCTTGATGCCCTTATAGTAGGCACTGATCATGTCGTTCATGGTCGGCTTGACCTTCTTGACCGCGTCCCGGAAGTGGCGGGCGCCGACATCTTTTGCCTCGAAGTTCTCTCGCAGGGCCAGCATTGCGGCCTCACGGCAGACGGCTTCGAGGTCGCTGCCCACGTAGTTCTCGGTAAGCTCGGCGATCACGTTCAGGTCTACATCAGCTGCCATGGGCATGTTGCGCGTGTGAATCTTCAGGATTCCCACCCGACCCTCTTTCGAGGGGGCGCCGACGAACACGAGGCGGTCAAACCGCCCGGGCCTGAGCAGTGCGGGGTCGATGATGTCGGGCCGGTTGGAGGCGCCGATCACTACGACACCTTCCAGTTCGACCAAGCCATCGAGCTCGGTCAGTATCTGGTTGACCACCCGCTCGGAAACCCGGCTGCCGTCCTCGCCTGCGCCGCCCCGGGCGGGGGCCAGAGCGTCGAGCTCGTCGAAGAAGATGATGCTCGGGCTGACCTGGCGGGCCTTGCGGAACGTCTCACGGACGGCCTTTTCGGATTCGCCAACCCACTTGCTGAGCAGTTCCGGCCCACGAATGTTGATGAAGTTGGCTTCGGATTCGCCTGCGACTGCCCTTGCGAGGAGAGTCTTACCCGTACCAGGGGGCCCGTATAGCACGATGCCCTTTGGGGGTCTGATACCCATCTCGGTGAACTTCTTCGGGCTCTTCAGGGGCCACTCGATTGCTTCGACGATCTCCTGCTTCGCTTCGTCCAGGCCGCCGACGTCAGTCCATTTGGTGTTGGTCGGCTCCAGGAAGATTTCCCTCATCGCAGAAGGCTGCACTTCTTTCAGCGCGATGCTGAAATCATTGCCGGTGACCCTCATCGTTTCCAGGAATTCCCGGGGGATCTCCTTGTCGAGGTCCAGCTCGGGCAGGTAGCGCCGGAGCGCTTTCATAGCCGCTTCTTTACACAGGCCGGACAGATCGGCACCGACAAAGCCATGTGTGATGGCCGCGAGGCGGTTCAAATCCACGTCTTCCAGAGGCATGCCCCGGGAGTGGATCTGCAAGATCTCCATCCGGTCCGCTGCGTCAGGCACGCCGATCTCGATCTCACGGTCGAAGCGGCCTGCCCGCCTCAGCGCAGGGTCGATAGCGTCAAGCCGGTTGGTAGCGCCTATGACTACTACCTGGCCTCTTTCCTCCAGGCCGTCCATCATAGTGAGCAGCTGCGCGACGACGCGGCGCTCGACCTCTCCGGTGACCTCTTCTCGCTTGGGCGCGATGGAGTCCAGCTCATCGATGAATATGATAGACGGAGACGTATCGCGGGCCTGCTCAAAGATCTCTCGCAGCCGCTGTTCCGATTCACCGTAGTACTTGGACATGATCTCCGGGCCTGCGATGGAGTAGAACTCCGCTCCGCACTCGTTGGCCACGGCTTTGGCCAGCAGAGTCTTGCCCGTGCCCGGCGGGCCGTGGAGCAGGACGCCTTTTGGTGGGTCGATCCCGAGCCGCTGGAAGAGTTCCGGGTGCTTCATGGGTAGTTCTATCATTTCCCGGACTCGCTGGACTTCTTCCCGAAGGCCACCGATGTCCTCGTAGGTGATGCCGGTCGTCTTGTACTCCTCGTAGCCTCGTACAGGCTTATCCCGGAGCTCGATCTCGGTGTTCTCGTTGATCAGGACGGGGCCGGCTGGCTCGGCTTTTACCGCGATCAGCGGGATCGCCTGGTTGGACAGTGTCCGGCCCATGAACGGATTGGTCATGCTGCTCATCAGCGGCACGACGTCGCCCAGCATGATTGGTCGCTTGAGCAGCTGGTGTTTGATCATCTCCACCGCGTTGCCGCTGAACTGTATAGCCGTGCCCTCCGGCGGGGCGAGGACGACGTGTTGCGCGTCTTTCACGGTGGCCTTACGCACCTTGACGCGCTCCCCGATGCCCACATCGGCATTCTGGCGGGTGAAGCCGTCGATGCGGACCATCTCCTGCCCCCAGTCCTGCTTTTCGGCCCGCCAGACCTTCGCGACAGTGGTGCGCTTCCCCTCGATCTCGATGATGTCGCCGGGAGAAAGCTTCAGCTCCAGCAGAGTATTGGGGTCGATCCTGGCGATCCCCCTGCCGAAGTCGCTTGGCAGCGCCTTTGCAACTTTCAAATACAAATCCTTCATATGATACCTCGTATTATATTAATATTATAATAGATATCCCTGCAGCGTCCCGACAAGTCCCATCCCGTCATAGATTTATGGATATCGAATTATTTAACATAGTTGGTGTGAATCCTCGGCGAAACTATCTGCAAAATACCGGCTATGACGAAGCGGAAAAAGCCGGGCTCTAACCTTAAGTATATGTTGCACCTACAAAAATTTTCTCGTGTGATTCTATTGAATCAAAGTACCCAGACCGTGGATCAGCCGGTCAGGGTAATTTCGCTTTAACAGTTTAAAGTCCGTATTCGCTGCTATTGTCTCCCCAAATACGAAAAATCCTCGCATAATATAGATATAATTACGGGTACGAGTTTTGAGTACTACAGTCCCTCATGGCGGCATAAAAGCCACCCGGACTCTGCCGCATGCATCACTAAAGATATAAGCGCATAGCGATTGATACTACTGGGAGCGTTGAGACTATTGAAGTGCCTGATCTTTGACCCTTACTGCGGCGCAAGCGAGCAGATGATCCTCGGAGCGCTGCTGGGCTGCGGTGCGGATGAGTGGCGGGTAAAAAGCGCCGTCGAAGGCCTTTGCGGAGCACCGCTGCGGGTCGAAGGCGGGAATAACGGCGGCCAGGCTACCCGGGTGGCCATGATCAGCGAGCGGGACGCCAAGATATGGCCGGTCTTCCTGACCAGGGAAGAAGCGGTGAGTAAGCTGAACGTGATGCACGAGAACGAGCCCATCAGGATCGATGCGATGAATATCGTGGGGATGATCTTCGATGCGAGAGCCACGGCCAGTAAAGATAAGCTCCTGATCAGCACCGGTTCCGTCGCGATGATCGCCGGCATATGCACCGCTTACGATTCGCTGGGCAGGCCGGTGGTCAGATCGACGCCGGCAGCACTGGGTGGAGGCATGATCGATACGGAGTACGGTAAGCAGCCTGTACCCCGTCCGGATACCACAGCTGTGCTCCACGGCTCGAAGCTCATCACCCAGGGAGGGCCTTTTGACGGGGAGTTGCTCACGCTTGAGGCGGTCGCCATTCTCTCGTATTATGTGAAGGAATCCGGCAGGTATTACCCGGAAAACCGGATGATCGCCGTAGGCTACGGTAAAGGATGTCTGGATCTCCCCATACCGAACGTGCTGAGGGCGGCGCTGTGCGAAGTGGACGATGCATTGATCGGGGACCGGATCGAGCTGCTGGAAACCAATGTCGACGACGTCACGGGAGAAGTGCTAGGCAACCTGATCGAAGAGCTGCTCACGATGGGAGCAAGGGATGTAAGCATCCTGCCGGCCACCATGAAGAAAGGGAGAAGCGGCCAGCTCATCCGCGTCGTGGCAAAAGCCGAGGACGGGCCAGCCCTGTCCCGGAGGATAATGCTGGAGACCGGCACGCTGGGCGTCCGGGTCATACCGGTCAAGCACCGGTACATCGCCAGGCGAGAAATCAAAGTCATCAAAGTAGTCATCGATAACAACGAGTACAGCATACGATTCAAAATCGCCTCGGACATGAATGGCCAGATGCTGGACCTGTCGGTGGAGTACGACGATGCCAAGAAGGTGGCCAGAGAGCTGGCTATCCCGCTGAAGACAGTGATGCGTAAGGCCGAGACCGAAGCGTGGCAAAAGTACGATGAGAAGGGCGGAAATCCCCTGGAAGACGATAACCAGTAGCCTGTAGCCAGTAACCGTATATTAAGTAAAAAAATAGTAGAGTCAGGCATTCGCCTGACCACCTCTTTCTTGTATCCTCGCTTAACAGAAGCCACCGAGGCCAAAGCCACCGAGACCCAGGCCGCCCAGGCCAAAGCCACCGAGGCCAAAGCCACCGAGACCATAGCCACCGAAGCCAAGGCCGCCAAACCCGGCGGTGCCATAGGTGCTAAAGCTGCTGCTGGTCTGGAAGCTGCTGCCGTAGACCGCACCGGTACCTATCCCAAACGGAACGCCAAAGCCGCAGCTGCCGATTCCGAACGGTACGCCAAACCCGGCGCCACCGAAACACTGCGCGCCTGCCGGGGCTGCTATGGCGGCCAAGGACAGTGCGACAACGAGGACTAATGTAATCTTAGATAGTTTCATAGTTTCCCCCCATCACTATAGTACACTTGGGACTGTAATTATATATAAACTATTAAATTTAATAACGCCTGGAGACTGTGCGAACCGTCCTTTTCGGCGAATGGTTGAAAATATGGGACTATTGATTGCAATAACCGTGAATTATGCCCCAAAAGCCTGAAAAGGCCGTTCAACGGTCGTTTCTAAACAGCCTGCTGCAAAGCAGCGCGAAGAACGGTAGCGCCAGCACCCAGTAGTGCAGATACTGGCGGATCAGTATCGTGAGCGCGAACCCGGCCGCTGAAAGCAGGAAGTACTGTTCCAGGGCATCCAGACGCCGGTCTTTGGCAACGCCGGCCAGTGCGATGACGACCAGTGAAGTGAACATGCTGGCGGCCATGGCCAGATTTGCGGTCAGCATCAGAGGGTCGGTCGTGCGGTAGCTGGTCACGTTGCCCATATTTTCCTGAGTGAGATAGGTCGCACTCACCCCGAAGCTCCAGTTGAGTGAGGCTATACCCGCATCGATACCATAGTGCAGGAAGATCGCCCCGAACATTAGGATGAGAGGGATCAGCACGCCGACCATAAGAGCGGGTGCCTTTTTGAGGTCGCCGTTTCGCCACGTCAGGAAGAGCAACAGCGGGACCGAAAGCAGTGCGAATTGCTTGAAGCCGATGGCGATGCCCAGCAGTATACCAGCCCATAGATAATGCCGCTTTGGGGTGAACCCCACGAGATAGGTAGCGAGCAGGATGAAGGTGATGGTGAATGGCTCGGTAAGGATGAAGTAACCCTGGGCGAAGGCGATGTTCACCGTGAATAACAGGCCCGCAATAAAACCGGCAAAACGGCCGTACAACTGCCAGCCCATCTTCAGTACAACGACCGCACTGATCAGGTTACAGGCACCGACGAGGAGCAGCCCGCCGAGGAATTCATAACCGAGAAGCGTAGGCACTGCCAGTGTGAAGAAGATCAGAGGTGGCTTGGGGTCCTCGAAGTCCAGATAGGGTGTGGCTCCCCGGACGATGACTTCGGCCATCGCATAAAAACGGGCCGTATCGTAGTTCCCCCAGGGATTCTTCATGAATATGGATGAGACGCCCACCACAAGGCCGATAAACAGCGCGAACAGGACGATACAGCCGATTAAGTACCAGCGATCGGATATATTTAGCAGCCTGTTGGGCTTAAGTGTCGTGTCTCGGATCTCGGCAGCCATATTAGTCTCTCGGGAGTGTAACCAATGCATAAGAGAAGCAATTGTTTAAGCTTTTTGGTCTGACGCTACCGGGTTCTGAAGCTCCTCGCGCACAGAAGCGAAAAGAACGGCAACGCCACGAACCAGTAGTGGATAAACTGACCGGCTGGCAGCGTGAGCAACATAAACAACCCCGCGAAGAGCAGGCACCATTCAAAACAGCCCGAGGGCCTTCCCGCGAGTGCCATAGCTGCGACAGGGACTATGATAGTGAGCAGGGTAGCTGCCATGACGATATTCAGCATCGCGATGAGCGGGTCGGTGACTGTGTATACTCCCCCGTGAGTGGTCAGGGGTAACATGGTGACTGAAATACCCCCGAAGCCGGACGCAGACTGCACGTATGCGCCCGAGGTCAGTGCCACGATTCCGAAGACAACCAGCGGCACAACCAGTATGCCGGCCACCAGCCAGGGAATAGTACGGAGCCCGCCTTCACGGAACAGCAGGTAAGCCAGCGCTGGTAGGATGAGCACGGTCAGGGGCTTCAGCACGATCGCCGCCCCGAGGCACAACCCGCACAGGAGGTAACGCCTCGACCGACTGGTAGCTACCACGTACAGCGAGACAACAAGGAAAAGCAAGGCCAGCGCGTCGGATACGCTGATGAAGCCCAGTACCCATACCATGCAGGTGATAAACAAAGTACCGGATAGCAGGCCTGCTCTTCGGCCATACAGGGTCATCCCCATCCCGGTGAGCACTAAAGCCGTGCATAGCAGCAGCGAGGCGGTTACGACCAGGCCGACGAGAGCACTTTGACCAGGAGTAACGAGGTCCAGCCAGAGGAGCGAAGGTTCAGGGACATTCCCCATGTAGGGATTTGTCGCTTTTAGCAGGATGTCGGCGAGACCGTAGAACCGCAGGATTTCAAACGGCCGCCATAAGCCGTCCACCAGGATGGCACTTACGACTACCGACACGGAGAGGAGAAAACCATAGAGCGCGGCCGATACCAGGATAAAAGCCCGATCGCCCATGGTGTGAAAAGCCTTAAAAGCCCGTACTGGGCGGCCATGCGAGAGGGCGGACACTGCAAGCAAGATGATAAAGGGCAACGCCAACGCCCAGTAATGTAAAAACGGCCTGATAAGCAGCGTCGCAGCAAAGGCGATACCAGCCAGCAAGAAAAACTCTTCTGTAAAGGTGAGCTTTTTATCCAGCAGCGAAGCTCCGGCCAGCAGGATCAGGGCACTGAACAGACTCAACCCCAGCACAAGCCACGATAGCGCAATGATCGGATCGTCAATCTTGTAGGCGGGAACCCCCTCGACATCACCCTCGGTCACGTACGAGCCAGCCACGCCGAAGCTCCAGTGGATAGCCGCTTCCCCGGCCTGAAGGCCGTATAGTGCGAAGACCAGGCCGAACATGATCACCAGGGGTATGGCAATCCCTGCCAGGTACGGGAGAAAACCCGGGTATTCCTTCTTCCGCCACATAAAGAAGATCGAAACAGGCAGCATGAGCAACGCATACTGCTTGAAGCCGATCGCAATACCGGCCGCCAGGCCGGCAAACAGGTACTTTTTCAGGCTATTCTCAGGACCACAGACGAGGAAGTAAGCGGACAACAGAAGGAAGGTGACAGTGAACGGCTCTGTGATGATGAAGTACCCCTCGGCCAGGGAAAAGTTGATGGTAAACAGCACAGCCGCGAGAAGGCCGGCATTCCGACCATACAGCTTCCAGCCCAGCCTGAGGAGAATAATCGCGCTAGCCATGTTGGCGAGTCCGACCAGCACCAGCCCACCGACCAGCTTTTCCCCGGCAGCCAGAGGCAGCGTAAGCAGAAAGAAGATCAGAGGCGGCTTGGGGTCCATATAGTCGACGTAAGGTACTCCCCCGCTCAAGATCACCTCTGCCATATGGTAAAAGCACCTGGTGTCGCCGACTTCCCACACCCGGATCGAAAATACCCCGGCCAGCCCGGTGATCAGGGTGACGAGCAATCCCAGAAGTACGCAGGAGATAATAAAAAACCACCGATCTGAGATTCTGCCATTCACCCCAAATCCCTCACGAGTCTAATATGTTGCTCTTCAATCACATAAGAGGATTGCGATATAGTAGTTACGCCCTGGAGAGGCATGACAACGTTTATCGTACTTCAGGAGCGTGTAAAATACGATGGCAACATTAATTGGTGGCAGCGGAGCCGGAGATGACCTGATACGTAAGCTCCACGAAAGCGGAGTATCCCGCAGTTGCACCACCATCCGCCAGGTGATGGAGAGAAGAGAGGCCATAGACAGGGCGATCGAGCACGAGCGCATGAGGCAGAACGACCTCCTCGAGCACGAGATACGGAACCTCAGAAACAAGGCGATCCGCCGGCAGGTAGTAGACTCGGTGCTCTTCTTCAGGAAGAGCAGGAAAACCGAGGACATCAAAGGCCGGGTGATGCACCTGAGGACCAACCGCGAAGCCATCGTTGAAAATAACCTCATGTACCTGTACAGGGAAAAAGACGTGCTGGAACGCCTTACCCGGGAGTATCGCAGCGAGCTGAAAGGCTACTACGGAGAACTCCTGGCGATGGACTCACTGAAGCAGCTGGACGACGACTACTATGTGATCAGTGATGTCAGGATCACGAGGGAGTACGGGCACAGGTTCGACGGCCGTATGCTCAAGTCAGCCAGAGTTGACCACATCGTAGTGGGGCGCAAAGGCGTCTATTGCATCGAAACCAAGAACTGGAACTCGATCAAGAAGACAGACGACAAGCCGTCCCCGGGAGAACAGGCCCGCAGAGCCTCTCACCTGCTCTACAAATACCTGAAGTTCACCTGCGGTATGTCCGGCGTGAAGGTGATGGGCATCGTGCTCTACACCAACATCGCGCTGAAGGGCAAGGAAGATTTCGTCCGCTTCATGAGACAGGACGAGATTGTCCCGTACATGGAAGCGAGGCCGGACAATATCGACGAGCAGACGATCAAAGAGATCGTCAACCACCTGAAGAACCGAGATATCGTCTTTGACGACACACACCGAGAAGGTTACCTGGATGGCGAGGCAGATGCGGAGGAAATGCAGGCTGAAAACAGCCCCGTTGCCGGCTCAGCTTATAGCCCCGGCCGGGAAGAAGATACGATCGCCCCCGGCGAAGAACATATCACGTGAATCAAATAGAATAATGAGGCTTAGCACCTCCCACTTTTTTAGTTTCCTGATGGCCTGATGCTATACTACACGTTAAAATACATTTTTAAGTAATTACAGTTATATAACCGTAGGATAAGCGCATGAGCCACGAACTCTACTTTTACGTCCACGCCGGGGATAAGCCGGTAAAAAAGGGCCTGCTAGGGCCTATAAAGGCGGAATCAGGAGACGGGTGCGTAGCAGTAGAGGAACTCGAGTCGTTTTTCCACAGGTGTGGCCACTTCAGGACTGCGGGAACAACGGACCACGGCTTCGATGAGAACTATTATAATAAGCATACAGGGACCACCTTTGTGTTCAGGCTCCACACCGGTACGATACAGGACATGGAAAGCCGGTACTCCTTTCCCGGATTCAACTATACAGGCCTGTCGGTGAGCATCGAGTACTTCCGCCCCGCATACTTCGCCCACGAGGCGGCGGCGGTGATAGAGGCCATGTGCCAGGAATTCCGCATGTACATCCTCGACCCCCAGCTAAGCCCTCTGCTCAAAAAATGCATGGCCGTCACGATCATCAGATCATGGGAGATAGGAAACGAAAACGCGGTGAAGCAGGCTTTTTATGACAAGGCGCGGTCCGAGCAGGAAGAGGGCCACCCTCCCGAACAACGGCTTGTCAGGCCATACATGCCCAGGGACGTGATGATGGCCTGGTGGAAATACATGTACAGAAAAGAAGAAATGACGAGAAGAGTCAGGGAAACCCCGGTCCGGGTACATGTGCCTGAGTGGAAGATCATCCGCAGGGTCGGCCAGGATAAGCTGTACCTCGCGATGACACTCGCGGAAGGCATCGGATATGTGATACCACCATGCGACACCTTCCTCGTCAAGCGAAACCGGTTTAGCGAAGTAGGCGCAATCGAAGCAGACGTGCTACTGCCGATGATCAAAGAATACCTGAAGCCCTGGAGCTTTTCTGGAATGGACTTTAACGTCCTGACCTCCCCGGACGCGAGAAGAATGGCTAAGGTACTACGAGAAACCCCGCTGGAAGACATCCACCGGTATGAGCAGATTGCCCCCGGCAGTTTCATCGATGTCAAAGAATAAACCGGGTCATAGTCATCGATTCAGTTTACTTCCGGGCTTGAATGGATGTGCGGGGGAATTCAAGGCCGGGCCTGTGCAGTTCCCTGTGATTAGACCCTATTCCCTGCCAGATGCGTATGGCGGTTGCCAATGGGGCCATATCACTCAGAACCAGGAAAACCAGATATCCTCCAGCACATGCGCAACCAAGCCCGCCGATACCGAGAGCAAGACCATGCAGATTACGCCCTTCGCCAATCGCGGGCACAAATGCAAATGGCACGAAGCCGGTGCGGATGCCAAAGAGCACCGACGGCACATGGTCGATATCAACCGCAATGCCGGCAAGGAAACCAGCAGCGCAGCAAACAGCGACAGGATGCCGTGCTCCAGCTCGAACTGCATAATCTGCCAGACACTGTGACCACCGGCGAACACTGCTCCACATCCCGTACCTACAGGCATACTACAAACAGGACAGTTTATATCCGTTATCTGGGAATCGTGGAACTATCGCCCGGCGGCGATATGATTATAGGTCAATTGAACAGGAGCCTGCCAAGAATCCGATCGGGCGGTACCTCGCAAGCAATGCCAGGGCAACGATGAAGGTCGCAACGACTTTTGTTAAAAACCTTTTTTAAAAGGACGATAAACGAAGTTATTCGATACCTTTACCGGTGATCATAAACTCGGCACTGCCGCCCTCTGGCAGCGACCGGTGTTTTCTCAAAATGGCAATACGCTTGCCAGGACCGGCTCTCTTCAGCTCCACGATCGCTTTGCTGATGTGCTCCAGCCACTTGCCGCCGGCAGCCCGGAACTCTTCGTTCCCGATGTCAGTGTAGATCTGGTTAGTGATGACCACCACGATATCATGCTTACGGGCCATGCCCAGCAGCGCAGTCATCTGACTGGCCAGCTCTTGCATCGGCCGGGCGCCATTCTTACCTTCCCGCTCGACACGATAGTATGCCGTGGCCGAATCCATGATGATAAGCCCCACGTTTTGCTGGACCAGCTTTTCCGCATCCTTGATCGCGGCGAACTGCTCCTCGAAGCTCATAGGCGAGAAAATGATCGCATGCCGTGCCAGTTCCTGCGCATGATCTCCGGCGATCTGGCTGAACCGCTCGATGGAGAAGCCTTCAGTATCGATGAAGATGACCAGCTTGCCAGCCCGGATCGTGTTGATCGCCAGCTGTAAACAGATATTAGTCTTGCCGCTAGCCGGCTCACCGTAGATCTGCGACACAGTCCCTGCCTCGAAACCCCCGCCCAGGAGATCATCGATGGACTGTGCACCAGTAGGGAGCTTTTTAATTAAGTTCATCGTGCTGTACCGTACCGCTGATCAATGCTCGCTGATGATTTATATTGTTGTGGGTGCCCTGCGGGCACGAAGTTTTTAAAAAAATGGAAGGGCAAATGCCGAGGCTATGAACCGATCACTTGTCCCGCCCACGGCAGCGGAATTTTTTACTTATTCCCATTGAAGGCTGACTATAGCGCGGATAATTATACATCAGATGAATGCGTACTCCCTTCCGGAGCTGTTCTGCATCAGCAGACTGCGGAGGTAATCGTATAATCGCGCTCATCACAGCCAATTTCGCTGTTTACGAGAAGATGGTGGCCGAGCTGAAAGCCCGGAAAGTCTCTTTTATCACGCTTCGGCTACAGGAGCCCGTCCCGGTTAATGTGAAGGTCGTCATTACGACGGCGGAGGAAGCTGACATCGTGGCCTGGGAAGGGGAGCATACGATTGTGTATGACGATCCTGTATCCACGGTCAGCCGGGCGATCCAGGCTGAAAAAGGGCACAGGCCGATCGGATCGATGGTCATCGGCATCGACCCGGGGAGACGGCCGGGCATCGCCGTGCTGACAGGCGACATGGTGGTCGAGGTACACCAGGTGAGCGTCACCGAGGTCGAGCCACTCATTCGAAAGATCATACATGATAACCGGCCGAGCTCGGTCATGATCCGGATAGGCCATGGCGCCAGGCTGGTCACGACTCAGATCACAAACAGCCTGCTAGAAGCCGGATTTAGAGTAGAAATGGTGGACGAGAGCGGCACGACCCCGCACATCGGACGGGACGTCCATACCCACACCTTGAGGGACATCATAGCCGCCATCAACATAGCCCGAATCAGAGGCGTGCCGGTAGGCAGGCAGGAAGTCGAGCCATCCAAGGGCGAGATCCGCGTCATCCAGGAATCCAGCCGATCCATATCCGAGGGTAGGGCAACCATACCACGGTATCTGGCCCGGCAGGTAGCCCGGGGAGAACTGACCATCGACGAAGCCATCGCCATGCACAGGAAAAATGTGGGGGACAGCGACGGGCATCATAACAGTGAAGACGAAGACTGACCAGGATTTTCACATATTTTTCAATCGAGTGCGGAAGTACTTCCACCCGGTCTTGGCAATAATCATGCGCTCGTCAGGCTTTTCGTCGACCCAACGGATGACCTTTTCGAAGGCTGATGCCGGATTGTCAGTTTCTTTGGGATCGTAGTACTCGTTGTAGCCGATCGAGTTGACGTATTCTTTGAACCGGTTCTCCAGCTGGTCTTGCAACAGCCCGGTGATCACAGTCACCCGTACCTCGTACCCGTCGCGTTCCAGCGCTTCCCTGGATTTTGAATTCACGTAGCCGGAGCAGACTTCAACAGGAGTATCGCCAGGATGGCCGTTTAACTTTTTAACAAGCTCAAGAGTGATCCGTGCCGCCTCATCGAGATATGCATGCGATCTAAACATCTCACCCTGGAAAAATCTGGTATCGATTAGCCCGGTCTCTACCCGGCGACCATCGGTCGCCCCGATCAGGACGCCGCCCAGCGGAAAACCCCATCCGGCATCGTCGACTTGAATAGTTTGTTTTGTTTCAACGGGAAGCAGCTTCTGAAGTGCGCTAAGGCTGCTGGAGACAATCTTAAGCCGATCCTTTGCATCACGGTATATGGTTGCGTTCCATGATGCTGGCAATCGTTTACCATCACCATGGAGGCTGAGCACGACGTAAGGGTTAGCCTGGTCTCGCCGCGGGAGGCCGAGATCTTTAATCATCTTAAATGTTTCGCTGTCGATTGGCCGGACATCCATGCTTCTGCCCCATGAATTGAAATAGAATTTAACCCGGTTTACCATTTTGTAGGTTATTTTTAATAATAATCTCATTATGTACGCATTTTTTCCGTATTGTAGCATATAAGGGGTATAAAAACCCTTGTAAGTACACATTATCTTTCGTCCGAAGGACGAGAAGACGACCGCTGATTACACCTATTTTTAATATACAAGCCGTAAAACAGTCCGACTTTATATATAGTGTCATTCGGATTACGTATAATTTATATTTAACTCGGATAATTATATCGCAAAACCCTTATAATCTCAAAGAAGTAAGTAGGTTAATACCCGATCTGAAAAGTATTTAGCGTATGCTTTTCAGACGGTTGGATGTTATGCGGCAGGATGGTCGCATGACCAGTTTACTAACGGGGTGATCGGCGGATGGCTTCATTAAATTACAACAGACATGCGGGGGACGGGAATCTTTACATCGTCAAGTCAGACAACCGGGTAGAGTTGTTCGACGCCAACAAAGTAGTGGTGAGCTTGATCAAGTCAGGCGTACCTTACAGGCTGGCGTGCGACATAGTGGACGATCTGCAATACAGGATACATGATGGCATCACAACGAAGTCACTCCGGACTATCCTGCTCAATATCATAGACCAGAAGGACCCGAACGCTGCGCTGCGATACAAGCAGTCCCACGAGATGTACGTCAGGACTTCAAGGGGCACGTTGGAGCCGTTTGACTACCGGATGATCGAGAACTCCCTCATCAAGGAAACGGAACTACCCCAGGAATCAGCCAGCCACGTGGCCAGAGAAGTAGAGTCGAAGCTGCGTAAGCTCAAAGTAAACTATCTTACTGCCCCATTAATCCGTGAGATTGTAACCGTGCAGCTGCTGGAAGAAGGCTTTGAAGAAGCCCGCGCCAGGTATACCAGGCTGGGTATGCCCGTATACGACGTCACTCGCCTGATCGAGGAGGGCAGCAGGGAAAACGCCAATCTTCACCACAACCCGGAAACCATCCACAAGTTTGCGGGCGACCAGATCTTAAGGGAGTACCTGCTGGTCCAGGTCCTGCCCAGACACATCGCCGACGCCCACATGCGAGGCGACATTCACATTCACGATGCAGACTACTTTGCCGTGCGGCCAAACTGTTTACAGCACGACCTCAGCTGGTTCTTCGAGAACGGCTTAAGAGTCGACGGAACGGGCAAGCACACGTCGGTCGCTGCACCACCGAAGCATGCCATGGTAGCCGCGCTCCACGCAGCCAAGATCCTGGCCTCAGCCCAGACCAACATGGCCGGCGGCCAGTCGCTGGATAACTTCAACATCTACATGGCACCCTTCTTCACCGGCCTATCGCCGGATGATGTCAAACAGGTAGCACAGGCCTTCGTCTACGAGATGAACATGCAGTACGTGGCCAGAGGCGGCCAGGTCGTCTTCTCCAACATCGACCTGGAACTGACCATACCAAAGTACCTCGCCAACAAGCCGGCCATCGGCCCTAAGGGCAAGGTCATGGGCACCTACAAGGACTACCAGGACGAACTGGTCACCTTTACCGATGCGCTGCTTGACGTCTTCCTGGACGGAGACGCACTGGGCAAGCCCCACCTGTTCCCCAACACCATCGTCAAGGTCAGGGACTCGGCATTTAAAGACCCGGAGCAGCAGGCGCTCCTCTACAAAGTCCACCAGCTGTTCTCCAAATACGGCACCCCGTACATCCTCAACATGCTGCCCGACTGGCAGCACGATGCCGTCAACAGCATGGGCTGCAGGACAAGGCTCAGCGGCGACTGGGCGGACAAGCAAGGCTATGACGACCCGGGCCTGTCGACGATGAGGACCGGCAACCTTCACTATAACACGGTTAACCTGCCGCGCATCGCGCTCGAAGCGAACGGCGATGATAGCAAGATATTCGAAATCCTGGACAGCAGGCTCGACCTGATCAGGGAATCCCTCGAGATCAAGCACGGCCTAGTCCACAAACGGCTATACGATAACAAGATACTGCCGTTCCTCACCCAGAAAGGCAAGCACGGCGAGGACTACTACCGCTTTGCAGACTTGACCCACACAGTTGGCTTCGTCGGCTTGAACGAGTTTGCGCAGGTGCACACGGGCGGCCCGATCCACGAGGCACGCGATTCATACGACTTCGGCATGGACGTAATCCGGTACATGAGAGACTGGACAGATTCCATGTCAGAGATCACCGGCTGGAGATGGACGCTTACCCAGGCGCCCGCAGAATCTGCCGCCGGACGATTCGCTAAGCTGGACATGAGAGCGTTCGGGTCCAAGGCCATCGTACATGGCGACCGGGAAAAAGGCGGAGTATACTATACCAACAGCTCCCACATGCCGGTCGACGCCAACATACCGATGTTCGACCGGGCCCGCATGGAAGGCGAATTCCACCCGCACTGCAACGGCGGCCACATCACCCACCTGTTCCTGGGCGAAGGCTCCCCTGACCCGGCCGGCCTCATGAGCCTGACCGAGAAGCTCTGCCGTAACACCAACATGGGCCTCTTCGACTACACCAGAGACCTGACAACCTGCAGACACTGCGGCAACGTCGCAGGCGGCCTCCTCAACAGCTGCCCCAGATGCAACGCCAGCGGCAGCGACCTGGAGTACTACTCCCGGATCACCGGCTACTGCCAGCGCATCGGCAGCGGCGACAGCGCAGGCGGCTGGAACGACGCTAAAATAGCAGAACTAAGGGACAGGAAACGGTATACTGTGGGCTAAAATAAATAATAAAAACGTTTTTACTCTTTTTATCTCTTAAAAGACCAGCACAGATTCCAGGAAAACTTCTCTGGCGGCTACTACCATCAAGATGAACCCGATCAGGAACAGTGCTATCAAAAAAACACCAGGCGGAACGCCATTCATCATTTCGAGTACCGGT
Organism: uncultured Methanocella sp.; assembly: GCA_964548585.1. Classification (GTDB taxonomy): domain Archaea; phylum Halobacteriota; class Methanocellia; order Methanocellales; family Methanocellaceae; genus Methanocella_A. The sequence continues at coordinate 17,937 of CAZJRS010000057.1, forward strand.
ATCCCAATAAGGCACAAACCAGGCACACCCATAGCATAGTCGAGCCTTCGTTTGGTTTTTTCGGAAAAATGATCGTACACGTGCCGGCTGAAAATCACAAAAGCCAGGCTCGGCACCCCGATGATTAAGGCGACAGTGATGACAAGCGTCTTTAAATCGATACCTGTAAATAAATTACTTAGGATTTCAATCATGATATCCCTGCAGTACAAATGATATTATTTTAATATACAGCTGTTTAAAAATAAGTTTCGATCGAAGATTTTGCCATCAGCAAATCACCAATTCTATAGGCCTGACCACACCGTAGGTTCGTTTACAATACTTTTATGTATCCCGATTAGCCATCTGATATACTAACTATGGATGTTTACCTCGGAGAGATCATCCCCACATCGACGCTGGACTGGCCGGGAAAGGTAGTGCTGACTATATTCCTGCGAGGCTGCCCGTTCCGCTGTCCCTACTGCTCTAACCCCCAGTTCATCGAACCTGACTCCGGCGAGCCGGTAGACCTTGAGAAGGTTATCTCAGAGATCGACCGGGCTCGTGCATTCATCGACGGCATCGTGTTTTCCGGGGGAGAGCCGCTGATGCAGTTTTCTGCATTCAGGGCGATCGCGGCGCATGCCAGGAGCTTCGGCTTACTCATAGGAGTCCAGACCAACGGCGCTTACCCCGAGCGAATCGAACAGCTTGTCGCCGGTGGCCTGCTCGATGCGGTCATGCTGGACGTCAAGGCGCGTCCGGCACCCGAAAAGTACCTGAAAGCAGCGGGAGTGCCCGACAGAACAGACGTCCCCGACCTGGTATCCCATACCATTAGCGCCTGCAACACGCTTCGCGGATCGAAAAAGCTGGCCTACTACGAGGTCCGCACGACGGTATTTCAGGGAATCTCGGACCTGCCCGAAGACATCGCTGCCATTTCATCTGAGATTGCTTGCGACGTATACGTGCTACAGCAGGGCAGACCGGAGATTGCAATGGATGAAAGCATCAAGCGACTTGAAGCGATACCCAGAGACGAGATCCTTGATCTGGCACGTTACGCCAGGAGCAACCGGATCGGAGCCGTAAAAGTCAGAACGAGGGAAATGGGCGACGAGATCGTGATTTCTTAGATACTGAACCAGACCCGTGCTACATTTTCATGACCGAATTTCAGCGCAGCGCAGCGCAGCATTAGTTTTTCTTCGCTTGAACTCAAATCAGTTATTTCTTATTCACGGTCGCCGGCTGTGCCCCGTTCGGCTGCGTAGACTGCCCGGCCTTCTTCTGGTTCTCCAGGTTTTGACGCTGCTTCTTCTTGCACTCCGTGTTCATGAGCTTCCACAGCTTGTGCTCGATTACTTCTCGCCGGTAATCCGCATCGTAGCCGATCACCGAGAAGAGGATCAGCCCCGTTACCAGTGCCGCGACCACCAGCAGCAATGCAACAGCGAGATAGATCGGCTGGGTTAGTAATCCCGCGGAGAACATATATGCCTCTGCTGCGATCACCAGTAACAGTGGGATAAAGAGACAGAAATCAGCGAGCCAGATCATCAGGGGACGGTGTACTTTGCTCTTCGCCTTGAAGGCCGAGATCATTTCCATGGCAGACAGGCTATCCGGGGTGGTACAGGTTGCGGTAATAAAGGCGGATACGTCCTTGATCTGATCTCTGGACAGGGATGTCCCGGCTAGCGCCACCAGCACATAGCCGATCACTGGCAACGAACCGGCAATGCGATCTTCGGTCCGCCTCTCGATGGACGCCCGTATGGCGTAGACTTTTTTGATCGTGCTCAGGATCATCTCATCGTTGCTCATGGTAGTCACTAGTCTTCTGTGGTATAAATAATCCCTATTCAAAGAAAAATTTTTCGTTTTTATTCCGTCTGATGGCGGAAAAATTTATTGGTTAAGGGCCCGGGGGGAATACAATTGCGTGAGGGCATGTGCGGCTTTTTCACACGACACAAGTATTATTATCTTCGAAACCGTAAGACTCCCAGCAGAGGTATTGTTTTCATGAAGGTCATCGCGTTCGTGGGGATGCCGGGAGCAGGCAAGTCCGTGGCTTCCGACGTCGCCAGTGACATGGGCCTCCCGGTCGTCATTATGGGAGACGTGCTCAGGGAAGAGGTCAAGAGCAGAGGGCTGACGCCTACCGACGAGAATACAGGCGCGGTCGCCGGCCAGCTACGCAAGGATGAAGGAATGGATGCCATCGCTAAGCGTTGTATCCCGAAGATCGAGGCGCTGGGCTGCCGGGTCGTGGTGGTTGACGGTATCAGGGGCATCGCAGAGGTGGAGACTTTTAAGCGGGCGTTCGGAGAACACTTTACGCTGGTCAAGATCGACGCGCCGTTCGAGGTGAGGCTGGAAAGGCTTAGCAGGCGGGCCCGATCGGATGACATGGGCACGCCGGAGTGGCTGAAAAGGCGGGACGAAAGGGAGCTGTCATGGGGCATGGGACTGGCAATCGACGCCGCATCGACGTCAGTGGTCAATCTTGACCCAATCGAGAAGTTCCAGGGAGAGATCCGCTCGGTGATCAGGAGAGAGAGCATCGAGACGACGGTATCGACGCTCCTCTTCCCCACCGAATTAGAGGAAAAGGTACGCCAGGCAGTCGATAACGTGTTCCCGGGCATAAATCTCACGCTGATCAAGAAAGAAGGCTACGTAGACAGGCTGGAAGGCATGGCGCCGGAACTCGACACTCTTCACCACCTGCTGCGCACGCAAAAAATTCTCGATACCGCCCGCAAGTCGATGTATTCGGGCAAAAAGGGCAAAGAGATCGAGATTCAGCTCAACAAGCAAACAGCACTTATAGGCTACGTGAACTTCCTCGACCACGACGTGCCGCTGGGCGGCATAGACGTGACGATCGTCTCCGACGAGCCTGAGCGGATCATCGACTGGCTGGCGCCCCGGACTTCGGAAGGCCGGCCAATAGAGGAGATCAGCCTGTGAGCAAGCTCAGCTTTTCCGCCTACCGATTAGTAAACTCCCAGTTTTCCTGGGCGTCCGGCCTCGAAGACATGGGCTTCGATGGCTGGGAGATCGTCAGCGAGGGAAAGCAGAAGATCACACCGGAGACACTGCCGGAAATCAAGAGCATCATCGGCTCGACAAACCTGAAGATATCGGTCCACGGTCCCTTCTCAGACTTGAACCTCGCGTCGCTGAACGATCCCATCTGGAACGAGACGATCAGGCAGATCAGGCAATGTGTAGAGCTGTCCGCTGATTTTACCGAGATCGTGGTCGTCCACCCGGGCGCCCTCTCGCCGCTGGGCAGCCAGATGAAGGATAAAGCCTGGGAGCGCAATGTCGAGGCGCTTCGGTTGTTAGCTGATCATGCAAAGGACTACGGCGTCCGCTTATGTCTGGAAAATATGCCAAACATGGAGAAGCTGCTTTGCCGGACGCCGGACGAGCTGTTCGGCATGGTCGAAACGGTAGGCTGCGACAGCCTTGGCACTACGTTCGATGCGGGTCACTCGAACACTATGAAGAATACCGCCTCGTTTCTCAAAGAGATCCGACGCATCGATCACATTCATATTCATGACAATAAAGGGGCATCCGACGAGCACCTGGCAGTCGGCGACGGCACCGCAGACTGGCCGAAAGTCTTCGCCGGCCTAAAAGACTACGAGGGTACCCTGGTCGTCGAGGGGCGCAGCCTCGAAGAAGGCAGGCGCAGCCTCGAGTTCATAAAGAAGGCGAGTAACAGATGAGTGATAAAGAATTCGACAAGCTCCGGGTGTTGATCCTTGCCCTGGGCCACATGGTCAACGACCTGTATTCTAACATGATCCCGCCGCTGCTGCCGGTGCTTCGCACGACTTATGAGCTGTCATATGCTGCGTCGGGCATGATCATGACCGTGTTCACCATCACGTCAAGCATCATCCAGCCCGTCTTCGGGTACTATGCAGACCGTAAAGGCAGACGCTGGCTGGTCGCGCTCAGTGTACTGTGGACAGGGTTGTTCATGTCGCTGATCGGCATCATAGGATTCCTGAACCTGGACTCCTCGGGCGCCTACATCGTGATACTCGCGCTGGTAGGACTGTCCGGCTTCGGCTCGGCATCATACCACCCGCAGGCATCCACCATGGTACCCAGGATCAGCGGCAGTCACAAAGGGCTGGGAGTCTCCATCTTCTCGGCAGGCGGCAACCTCGGATACGCGATCATGCCGCTCCTCGTGGTGCCTGTGACCAGTTTATGGGGCATCCAGGGTGTACTGGTCCTGTTCATACCCGCGCTGATCGCTTCACTACTCCTTCAGCGCTACGCCCCGGAACCGCCATCGTCTTCAGCCGCGCTCAACCTGAAGGAGCTCTGGTCTGACATCGTGGCAGTGGCAAAACCGCTGTCCGTCGTGACCGGCGTTGTCTGCATGCGGGCATGGCTGTTCTTCGGCCTGATCACCTTCCTGCCACTGTACTTTGCCTACCGCCAGGAACCCCCTGAAATGGCAAGCCTGCACCTGTTCATCCTGCTCTTCTTCGGGGCGACCGGCAGCCTGATCGGCGGCCACGTATCCGACAAGTACGGGAGGAAGTTCACCATCGTGATTTCGCTGCTATTCACAGGACCGCTACTGTTCGCCGCCCTATACACTAGTGGGTTAATACAATGGGTACTGATGGCAGCCGCCGGCATGTCGCTACTGGCATCGTTCTCACCTGCCGTCCTCATCGCCCAGAGCCTGATCCCGAAAAACCAGGGCATCGCCTCGGGCATCATCCTCGGCTTCGCCATCGGCGTCGGTGGCCTCGGCGTGGTTGTGACCGGAGCCATGTCAGACGCCTTCGGCATCACAGTCGGCATATTCTCACTGGTAATCCTGCCGATAATCGGACTGCTGCTGGCATTATTATTGCCGGGGAAGATACGACCCGAGATTGTAGGCGTCAGGTATGCGAAATAGGATTGCCTGGATTCGGAGAGACGGATAGACCATCGCTGCGCTGTCCAGAAATAGATTTCCAGTATTGTACAATGAGGGGTGATTAGCCCTTGTCTGGGTTTATGGTGTGTAGCACAAAAACACGAAAAACTTTTTTAGAGGGACACTAAAACTCAAAAGCCCAAGGTATCACGGCTAAGCTACTAATGGCACAAATACACGATTTAAAACACGAAGGGTCACGAAGCACACGGTTATTAAAACACGAACAAGTTCCGCCAGGTGACACCAAGACACCAAATCAAAACACAGTAGCCCTTACTTACAGGTTGATTATCCGCTGCCAGTCAATTCTTCAAGGATACCCCTAATAGATAAGGGCATTATCTGGGTAATACTCTGTCACCAACCAAAAGTCCAGTGTCAGTCGAATGATAGCAAATGCTATCCTACCTGTGTTTTGGTTTGGTGGCTTTGTGTCACCTGGCGGAACTTGTTCGTGTTTTAATAACCGTGCAGTTAGTGTTTTTCGTAATTTAAATTGTGTTTTTGTCCGATTAGTGATTTAGCCGTGATACTTAGAGCCATTCGAGTTTTAGTGT
>CAZJRS010000058.1:0-23433 GCA_964548585.1 uncultured Methanocella sp.
TGCCACACCTGTAATATATATGTCGATATTTGATAAATCTAACCGCCGCCAACAAGGGTGGCAACGTTGCATTTAGTTTAGATGATCATGTTTGAATAAAATAGCTGTGCCTGCCAGATATGCGAAGTGTGTCGGGACAACTTGGAATGCTGAGCCCTAAGGGTCAAAGACGCCAAGACGTAGGGGGAAGAGTCGCAAAGCCGCAAAGCTGCTGTGTTGAATAATTCAGAGTTTGTTCTTTATTGGACCAGGCCCTTGCATGGGCACGTCTTAGCAACACGATCGCTGCGCTGTGCCAGAACGCAGATTTCGCGGATTGCACAGATTGCGCGGATAACTCCTACAATCGGATATCATATAGTCATTTTTCCATTAAAGAATCTGTGTCATCCGCGGTATCTGCGCAATCCGCGTTCTGGCACAGCGCAGCGATCGTTTTTCTTTCACATGCACAGAGACAACCTGTTTTTCACCACATATTCAACATAGCACAGCAAAGCCACAGAGAACTATTATTAAGACCTCAATCGTTTTGGGATTTGCGGCTTAGCGGCTTAGCGTCTCCGTTCCTTAATCGGTAACGTCTTTGCAGCCTGGCGTCTTGCCGTGGGGCGGCGATTGTCTAATATAGGAGTAAGGTCTATGTTGTAGCCGTGTTATCGTATGGACTGGGTGTTTATTGAAGTCGTCGTCCTCGGGTTCATCGGCATACTGATGATCTACCTGACAAAGCATGTGATAAAAGGCAAGACCAGCACGGCATTGCGCTTGTGGTTTGTGTCGTTCTGTATGTACGCGGTTTACTACTGGCTGGCAGGTAGTACTTACATTAACTCTCAGATCGAAGTATTCTTCTATGCGCTCTTGTGGTCCATACCCGCCATACTGAGCTACTGGCTGGTAGTGAAGCTAGTGGAAAAAGAAGGGGCTATGCCCTATTTCCGGTGGATGTTTCCCTTCCTGATCGCCGTCATATTCGCCCTTGTACTGGATAGCATGGCGGGCGTCGGCGGATGGTATAGCTACAACCTGACCACGATCACCACGGGCACCTTTGTCAACCCGGTAGGCGGCATCACGGTACCTGCGTTACTGGTCTTCATGCTGGGCGTAATGATGATCGGCGTCATATTCCTCAGCGAAGTAGTCTTCTACATGTTAAAGAAAAAGGTCGGCGGCACAACCGCAACGTACATCCTCATCGGCCTCGCCTTCTTCACCGGCGGCCTCCTGTGGCTACTCACCCAGGCCTTTGTGGAAGTTGCGAAGCGATTCTCCTGAACTTCTTTTTCATTTTTAACTAACCACAATGTCACAGTGTTTTCTTTTCTAACCACTACGGCACGGCGATTACTTTTCTAACCACGGCGGCACGGCGGCACGGCGTTTTTTGTTGAATCACGGCGGCACGGCGGCACGGCGATTACTTTTCTAACCACGGCGGCACGGCGTTTTTTGTTGAATCACGGCGGCACGGCGGCACGGCATTACTCAATATTGTGATCATCAAATAAGCGTTTATCTTGTAAGTCTTTGTGTCGCTGTGTCGCTGTGGATCTATAAAAATCGCTGTGTCGTTGTGTCGTTGTGGTTGAAAAAGTAGTCGCTGTGTCGTTGTGTCGTTGTGGTTGAAAAAGTAGTCGCTGTGTCGTTGTGGTTGAAAAAGTAGTCGCTGTGTCGCTGTGGTTGAAAAAGCGCGCTTTTTACTCTGTGGTTAAAAATAGTTTAAATGGTATAGGAAAGGCTTACTGTAAGCCGTTCCTCTTTAGTTTTAATTTCCCGACTTTCTCGATGGCCGCAGCGTCTACGCCGGGCACTGCTTCAATAAACAGGAGATCTTCGGCGATCTCGTAGAGGCCCATGCCGACTGCGGTTCGGACGATGACGGTGCTTAAGCCGGGCTGGCTGCCTACGCTGCCTACGCTGATGTCTGCGTATTTCGAGGTGAAATCTGGGCAGACTTTGCAGCCTTTGCGCACGTAGTCGCCTAGGCTTGCCAGTGGCAGGTGTTTGATTTCTCCGCCGCGGAGGTGGACTGTCAGCTTGCCTTCTCCGGCATTCATCATGGTGATTCTCCACGATGGTACGCCCAGGCGCCTGGAGACTTCTCCTACCATTTTCTCGTCAAAGACTTCGAAGCAGAACAGTCCGATTGCGAACCTGACTTTTTCTGCCAGTTTGGTGGCGTACTCGTTGGTCGAGGCGCGGAGCAGGCCGATGGACTCGATAACGCAGGGGGTGCCGACGATGGCTACACTGCGGATGGAATCATCTTTGGCGATGTTTTTCAGCGCTTCGAGGATTCCGTTGCTATCGTACTTACTACCGGCGGCTCTGCTCAGCTCTTCCGGGTAGTATGCCACAAGCGGATGGGCTTTCTGCACCCAGCGATCCGAGCCCATTACCAGCGCACAGTCAACCAGTCCCTCTTCGAGGGCTGCGGTCAGGAGCGCGGTGACTACTCCGCCGTTCTGCGCTCGCTGTACTTCGATTCCTGCCCTGGCACTCTTGATGTCCAGGTATGGGCCGATGATCTCGGTTGAGCGGAAAGCTGCGTAGTTAGCCGGTGTTCTCGGGCATACTTCGAGGCATGCCTTACAGTCGACGCATGGCGTATACTGGTAGGGCTTGTTCGTCTTGGCGTCATAGGCAAGCGTGTTGCCCGGACATACTGTGATGCAGGCTCTGCACCCTGCGCAAATGTCCTTATTCCAGACCGACTCTTCAAGTTCCTTATATGGGAGAACGGACGGCTTCGATGATGCGTTGCTATGCATTTCCGGCACCTTTAGTAAACTATACTATAGTATAATGAATATGGGTAATTCTAATCCTTCTTAACGGTGTACATATATAACTTTTGTCACAGGCGACACTGTTGTATCTTGAGGCCGATGGCCACAGAGCCATGTACTAATATTCGGTTACTCGCCTCTTATTTCAAAATCTTGTAGCTATATATGATTAACCGGTCATTTCTTCTTTTTGAACTCAATCCCAAGGGCTTTGAAAATCCGCCATGATACCCACGCTGCGATTCCGTAGAAGAAAATAATCGCAACTATCGAGACCACTAGAATGACGGTTATTATTATCGCGCCCCCGCAACACATGGCTGTGGCAGGGTCGATGGTCGGTGGCACCGGTGTTACCATGTCTTATCGCTCTCTCCATATTCTCTTTCTAAAAAATGTGATGACAGTCCATATTACCATCAGCGCCAGTAAAATCGCAAACGACAGACCGAACGACAGGATGAAAATGATCAGTCTGGAGAGGTGAAGTATCATTCCGCCTCCGATCCCTATCGTAAATCCCAGCACTAGCGCAAGCAGGGTGTTTAAAAGGAGCAGTGTAAGCTCTCGCTGATCTGATCGGTTCCAGTCGTCTGCAATCATGTAATTTTTTCCGCAAGTACTAATCGCCGTAAACTGATATATATTTGCCAGTCTAGCAGGGCGTAGCAGAGGCCATGTCAGTTGTTAATAGCCTCTGACGCTTAGGCATCAGCCGCGGATTCTCGGGCAAAGAACAAATGTGTCAGTTTGTCTCTTATCATAGAGGTAATCTGATGGAACATTACATCATTGAGGAGATGTCAGTCTCTGATCACGATCAGGTATGTAATATTTTCAGAAACGGGATAGAATCCGGCGATATCGTCCTGGATGTGGATGACCCGCGGGAGTGGGTTGATTTCGATAACGGTGAAAACCTCGTGGCCCGACTCGGTACTCAAGTCGTCGGATGGTCGATGGTGACACCGCTCCCCGAGGGTGATATACCAACAGGTGTGGCTCGAGTGGGCGTATTCGTCGACCCGAAGTTTCGGGGAAAGGGCATCGGGCGTCTGCTCCTGAATGCCGTTGTCCAGTACTCGGGGGAACTGGGTATCAACTCGCTGATCTGCGGTATAGTCCCGGATAATGTGCCAGCGCTGATGCTCCACAAGTCTTGCGGTTTCAAAGCCTTAGGCATGCTCCGGGATGCCGGTCAGGCCGGTGGCAGAGCCCGGGATGCGGTATTACTTCAGCATAGCTACGCTTGACTTCGTCAAAACTTTAATGGTAAGTAGTTAAAGCTGGCATGGGCGAAAAATAAGTGCTATATTCATCTTTAAAAATGCTGTCGGGAAGTTTTCACTTCAACCGTCACCTTTTATCTTTACCCGGACAATATGTAACCGGTAATGGTCATGGCACTTCATCCGATGTATACTCTGGATGTCTTCGCGGAGGAAAAATACGCAGGCAACCAGCTGGCCGTCTTTCGTAATGCCGCCGATCTTTCGACAGAGACTATGCAGAAGATCGCCCGGGAGATGAACTACTCGGAGACTACTTTCATCCTGTCGGATATTCCCCTGGGTGGTGGCTATAACGTGAGAATATTCACCCCTGAGGAGGAGCTTCCGTTTGCAGGACACCCGACGCTGGGCACTGCGTACGTGATCTTAAATGAGCTTATGCGTGGGCAGGCTAATCAGGTCAAGCTGAACTTGAAAGTAGGCCAGATACCTGTATCCGTCCTTTCAGACGATCGGACCGTTCTCTGGATGGCGCAGAATCCCCCGTCCTTCGGGCGTACCTTCGACCCTGCGGAAGTGGCTTCGGTCATCGGCCTAGAGTTAACTGATATCGATACGAGGTTCCCTGTGCAGGAGGTTTCGACTGGCCTGCCCTTCGTGATCGTGGCGTTGAAGCCCGGCGGAGCTCTCCGGAGGGCTAAACGGAATGTGGATGCCTTCGAGGCGTTTGCCAAAAAGTATAGTAAAGATATGATCTATCTTTTCTCTGCGGAGCCCAGGAGCAGCGCTAATCAGCTTGCTGCCCGTATGTTTTCCGTATTTCAGACCATGCCGGAAGACCCTGCGACGGGAAGCGCCTGCGGGTGTCTCGGCGGCTATCTAATCGAACATAAGTATTTCAGCAAGGACTCCATCGACATTCAGGTTGAGCAGGGGTATGAAATGGGCCGTCCGTCTCTGCTGCGGCTACAGGCTTCGCGAAAGCCCGGGCATATCGAGATACATGTCGGCGGCCGGGTCATCATGGTTTCAAAGGGCCTGCTGGTATAGGTGATTGATATGAGCGAAAGAGAATCTAATCTAAGTAATCAAGCAGTGGAATGTTTCAAATCCGGCTTCAGCTGTTCCCAGGCTGTATTATCGACATTTTGCGAACGACAGGGCATGGATCGCGATCTGGCACTGAACGTGTCCTGTGCCTTCGGCGGGGGAATTGCCAGCACAGGCAATATCTGTGGTGCTGTCTCCGGTGGTCTGATGGCGATCGGATTAAAGTACGGCCGCCACACGATCGAGGATCTGCCGGCTAAAGATAAGACCTACGAGATCTCGAGGCAGTACATGAATGAGTTTAAAGCTCGTCACGGTTCCATTATCTGCAAAGAAATTCTGGGCTGTGACCTAAATACGCCCGAAGGCAAGGCCGAGTTCAAGAACAAAGATCTGTTCAACGTGGCTTGCATCGACTGTGTACGGGACTCGGCAATGATACTGGAAAAGTTATTGTGAGATAGCTAATATAACCGTAGTCAGAGGATGAAGTTTATGCGTTTGCACTACCTTCAGCACGTTCCCTTTGAAAACATCGCCAACATCCAGATCTGGGCGAAGAACAAAGGACACACAGTGACGAAGACTGTACTTTACTATGATGAGGCTCTGCCCGATCTGGAGAGCTTTGACTGGTTGATCGTCATGGGCGGCTCGATGAACATATACGAAGAGAAAGAATTCCCCTGGCTGGCCCGGGAGAAGAAGTTCATCCGAGAGGCTGTCGATGCAGGCAAACTGGTCCTGGGCGTCTGTCTGGGTGCCCAGCTGATCGCCGACGTGCTGGGTGCTAAGGTGACCAAGAACAAGCTGAAAGAGATCGGCTGGTACGATGTCATGAAAACCACTGAGGCTAAAAATTCTAAGGTCTTCAAGGCACTTCCTGACACATTCCTGGCGTTTCACTGGCACGGAGACACGTTTAGTATTCCGGCCGGCGCAAGGCGGCTGGCGTATAGTGAAGCATGCGAGAACCAGGCGTTCGAATACAACGGGGGCAAAGTTGTCGGCTTACAGTTCCACCTTGAGTCGTCGGACGACAGCATTAACCGGCTGATAAAAAACTGCGGCGATGAGCTCACGGAGGACAAATTCATCCAGAAAAAGCCAGAGCTTGTCGGCCAAAACGAGAAGCTCCAGGAGATCTATTCGTGTATGGGCATTTTCCTGGAAGCGATGGAAAAAGTCGGAAAAGTATGACCATCTTGAATGGTTTAACTATCCGTGATGCGACAACCAGCGATGCCTCCGCCATGGCCCGGGCGCGGGTTGATACCTGGCGGGTCGCCTATCGTGGCATCATCGCTACCGACTTCCTCGATGCTTTGTCATATGCTGATTCTGAGGATCGGTTTCGGAATACCATGGGCGTATCCGCTCCTGACGAGGAGTTTATGGTGGCCGAAAACACCGAGAGTGTAATCGGCTTTGTCATTTTTGGCCCGGAACGGGCAGTGGCCGCCAGGGATCGAGGGGAGATATACGCCATTTATGTGCGACCGGAATGTCAGGGCAATGGTATTGGGCTCATGCTTATGCAGGCTGCAGCCGAGAGACTGATTGAGCATGGTATTCGCTCGCTAACTATCTGGACGCTGGAAAAAGGACAGTCCCGGCAGTTCTACGAACACCTCGGAGGGCGGCTGGCCAGCTCAAAACTCGCATATATTGGAGGCGTGGGGTATGAGCATGTGGCTTACTGCTGGTCTGATATCAGCCAATTAGTTCAGAAATGATCTATTTTCTGAAGGATTATAAGAGCTGGCTCATTGTTTACTTATGTTGTGTCACCCGAACAGGTTCGTGTCAATTTTTTAGATAACTTCTTTATATGATTATACTCTACAGGTGTTTGTATGAGTACTGCATTCGCTGACAGAATGACAAAAGTGCATAAGTCGTTCATCCGGGAGATCCTGAAAGTTACTCAGGATCCGTCGATTACCTCATTTGCGGGTGGCCTGCCGAACCCGGCCTCGTTCCCCGTCAGGGAGATCGCGGAAGCGGCCACTGCAGTACTGGCTGAAAACAGCGACAGTGCGTTGCAGTACAGCACGACGGAAGGGTATCAGCCATTGCGTGAGTGTGTGGCAAAGCGATATGTCCGCCGGGGCCTAAAGGTTGATGCGGACGACGTGATGATCATCAGCGGTTCTCAGCAAGGGATCGACCTTTCCGGCAAAGTGTACATCGATAAGGGCGATCGTGTCCTCGTCGAAAAGCCCACGTATCTTGCGACACTGCAGGCTTTCGGACTTTACCAGCCCGAGTTTAGGTCCATTCCGCTGCTTGAGGACGGGCCGGATACTGCTGCTATGGGACAGGCACTCGCATCCGATCACATAAAGCTGTTCTATGCAGTGCCAAGCTTTCAGAATCCTACGGGTATCACATACTCGCTAAAAAAGCGAAAAGAAGTGGCATCGCTCCTGAACGAGCATGGTACTGCCTTCGTCGAGGATGACCCGTACGGTGAGATCAGGTATCTGGGCGAAGACCTTCCCCCGGTGAAAAAGTTCGCAGAACATGCGGTGCTTCTTGGCTCGTTCTCCAAGATCGTTTCCCCCGGTATGCGGCTCGGCTGGCTGGTCGCTCCTCCGGAAATCATGGAAAAGCTCGTGATCGCCAAGCAGGCTACCGATCTGCACACCAACGTCTTTACCCAGCAGGTGGTGTACCACTACCTCACCCATAATGACGTCGACGCTCACATAGAAAAAATACGGGCAATGTATCGCAGACAAAGGGATGTCATGGTCAGCGCGATTGAACGGCATTTCCCCGAGGGAATGCAGTATACCAAGCCCGAAGGGGGTATGTTCCTCTGGGCAACGCTGCCTCAGGGCATATCTTCGCTGGAGCTCTTCGACCGGGCCATCAAAGAAAAAGTGGCATTCGTGCCCGGACAGGCATTCTTCGCAGACGGCTCCGGGGAAAACACCATGCGTCTGAACTACACGAATTCGGGTGAAGACGCCATAGAACACGGTATTGCCCGGCTCGGAAACGTGATCCGAGGTATGCTGGAGCAGAAGACATGAGCCGGCTCGAACCCGGCCAGATCGAGAATATAGGAACCTATCTCAGGTGCACCGACCTGATAAACTTCGACGATCACGCCGTCTCACTCCTTGCCGGCTCAGTAACCGGTGATGACAATCTGGATACTGTCCGGCGGGCCTTTGAGATGGTCCGTGACAGGTATCCTCATTCCTGTGATGCCGGTAAGGAACGCGTAGCCTGTACTGCCTCGGATGTGGTCCGTCTGGGCCACGGTCTTTGCTTTGCCAAGTCTAACCTGCTGGCCGCATTGCTCCGGTATAACGGTATTCCTGTGGGATTCTGCTACGAAAAGGTACGCCGGGGTGAAGGTGGCTTCGTGCTTCATGGGTTCAATGCAGTAGCTCTTGATGGCAGATGGAAAAAGATCGATGCCAGAGGAAATAACGACTCTGTGCATGTGTACTTTTTACCACGTGGCGACATGCTGGCCTATCCACCGGACACGTCTGCCGGGGAACTGGAGTATCCGGGGGTTTACCCCGACCCCTTGCCGGGTGTGATCCGTATTCTCATGGAAGGCCCTGATGTCAGCTCGGTAATTCCGAACCTGCCCGGAGATCTGCCACCAAACGATTAGATATATAACCAATCGTATCGAATTCCATAGCATAGCATAGAGGTATCATGAAACTTTCACTCTTAGTCATAGGACCCGTATTTGCCATTGCTACGCTGAATAAGGCTGAGCCGATACCCGGCTGGGTGATGTCCAGCGATTTTTACTCGATAACAAAGACCTATGATGAGCTTTCGATCGTTTGTCCGCAGGATAACATACCTCTGGATGTCAAGATCAACAAGGGCTGGCGCTGCCTGAAAGTGCAGGGCCCGCTGGGCTTCGACATCGTCGGTATTCTGGCATCGCTATCCCTGCCGCTGGCCAGCGAAGGCATCAGCATCTTCGTGTTCTCTTCATACGACACGGATTATATCATGGTCAAAAAATACGATCTGGACAAAGCCATCGAAGTCCTCCGCAAAGCTGAACACAGTGTGGAGTACCAGTCCTGAACCGGGGACAAACTTGTAAGCGAACTTTAGCTAATCTCACCCGATCGGATAGACTGACATCAGCGGGAAAATCTGTAGATCGCTTACATACCCCGCAATATTTATATGTGTAAGTACTAAGTTTTCTGGTAAATTTACTTGATATTTTTTGTTATTTTAGGGGGAAAAATATGATGAATTTTCATAGGTGGTCCGGGTTATTCCTGCTGCTGGCATTCATTTTTGCGATGCCAGTTCTGCTGATCGTGTGTAACCCGGTGTGGAAAGTCGTGGGTCTCAATGATCTTTACTCCGCCGGGAGTCACCTGAGCAACACAACGGACGGCCAGAGGGCTGCAATGGCCTCGGCAGGAGCGGCGGCCGCGGCAGCTGCCGCAGCCGCGAAAGCCCGGTCTCCGATGACTGCGGTCCAGCGCGGCAGTTCCAGTACCAGTTCAGAGGGTTCGGGAAACAAGGGTTCGAAAAATAACATCAAGAATTTTGGCGAGGGCGGCAGTTCGTCCGGTTCGAACTCCGGGAGCAGTAGCAGTAGCAGTAGCGATTCGAACAGTACCTGGAACGATATAAAGAACTGGTTCCTGGAACGATGGGGGAAATAATATGACACCTGATCAACAGCCTATTACTCAGCAGGCTACTCAGCAGGCTACTCAGCAAGTCTCTCCTGCGGCTGTACCCGAGTCGGTAGCCAAACCGTCTGCAACTTCTAAACTACCCATTCCGGGACTCTGGACGATGGTCCGGATTGCCGTTTATGCTCTCATTGCCTTATGGGGCGTGATTAGCTTTATCCTGCTCTGGCAGAGTGGTTTTGAGCCGGTGGATATCCTCAAAGCATTATGGGTGCCTGCGATCTTTGTTATCCAGTTCACCATACTGACCACACCCTGGCGAGCGGTGACTGCGAAAGAGATCGGCAGGATGTTTCTGTTTGGGATGAGCATCGTCTTCCTCGGCGCTTATCTGTGCGAGGTCTTGTTGACCGATCTGATCGAATTGACCCTGTACAATACGGTCTACCCGTTCCTGACCCAGAGTTTCTTACTGGGTGAGGGTGCCGACATCATGCAGGTTGTTTCTTCTCCGATCGTGGAGGAGATCTTTAAGGTTCTCCCTGTGGTCATCTTCTTACTGGTGGCAGGGCGAGGGTACTGGAAACGCGCTATGGGGCCACTGGACATAGGTCTTCTGGCGGGAGCTTCCGGTGCCGGATTCCTATTCATGGAAAACATGGCACGCGTGGCCGGCGGGTGGATGGGCAGCCTGGGGTGGGAACGAACCTGGGACTCTGCCAGCTTCGGGATCAACCCGTTTTTCATCTTCCCTGAAATGGTCCACGGTACCTTGACTGTCTGGCCTGGGCACGCGGAAATGGCGATGTTCATCGGCGTGTGTCTCGGCTTCGGGCTTCTCCTTAGAAAAAAGCTCCCGGTTATCTGGATGGTGATCCCGGCACTCGCTTTGTTCTGGATGATGTGGCTCCACTTCCTGCAAAACTACCTGGTCACGGACAACCAGCAGGCATGGGCGCTGCTGGTTAAGGGCTTACACCTGAACGGCGGGCTGGCTCAGTATTTCATGATCCTGGCTCTGCTCGTGGCGATAGCCTTTTCCATGTTCACAAAATTCCGGTACTTGCAGAAGGAGCCGGAAGCCACGGTGAAGGCTGTGTGGAAGGAGACGCGGGATTACATCAAGTCGAACCAGAAACAGCCACTGCTGATCGTAAAGAAGCTGTGGAGCCTGCGGAACTTCTGGACATTCCGTCATGCAGTTGCCTACGGGGTCTTTTATGCCCAGCAGCAAAAGGCTGAAGATCGGGATAAGTGGCTGCCCTGGCTGTACGACCTGCGTCAGATGGCGTTAGGGAAAGAATAACTGCCAAGCATAGAGCCCTTGCGGGCTCTATGCACTTTTTTTAAAAATTTATCTCTACGTCAGGCGATAATCCGCCACCTGATATCTTTATATACGTACCAGAATGTATGGATATTTGATGCGCAGGACAAAAGAGGATGCCGAAGTCACCCGGGATAAGCTACTGAGCGCTGCTCTGAAGGTCTTCGGTAAAAAGGGCTATGCTTCGACCACCCTGGATGATATTGCCCGGGAGGCTGGGGTCACCCGCGGCGCTATCTACTGGCACTTTAAAGGCGGAAAAGCAGAGGTATTTACCGCGATTCTCGAGACGGGTTTTGCGCGCTTAAACGTGGTGGTAGAAAAGCTGCTGTCTGAGGGTGGCACGCCGCTGGAAGTGCTGGAACGAATGCTGATCCGCCTGTTGCAGTTCTGTGAAGAAGACGAGGATTACCGGGCTTTGCAGGAGATCACAATCTTCAAAATGTCCGAAGACCCGGAACTCTCGGTGCGTCTGGCGGACAAAATGCACATGCAGGATGATTCTGTGAAATACATCGCCAATCTGATTTCGCAGGCAAGGGAGGCTGGTGAGGTGCGTCAGGATGTTGATCCAATGACTGCTGCCATTACGGCTTATGGCATGCTTAACGGCATCGTACTCCTCTGGATGATCGAACGTTCTGTGACAGAAACCCCGATGTTCTCGCTAAAAAGCCAGGCTGCATCGTTCGTGGAGCTCTATTTACGGGGGATTACCTCCCCCGACCATCTTAAAAGCAAGGTATAAATACAACTAACATTCATGTATGTATGTAACTTTCTGAGGGCTTAGCCCTCTGATACTATAACCCGATGAATATCCGATAAACAATTTACATACAACCATGAATGTATAATGAGGTTTCAAGATGCAAACGAAGACTGAAGGACTTAAAATCGATAACAACCAGAAGCTCGCGCTGCTGGTCGTTTTCATCGCAATCTTCACTGATATGCTGATCTACTGCATGATCGTGCCAATACTGCCGGAATACGCATCCGGGCTGGGTGCTTCGCAACAGATCATAGGCATGTTGTTCGCCAGCTATGCCATAGCGTTTCTGATCACCACGCCGATCGTGGGTCTTCTCTCCGATCGGGTCGGCAGAAAACTCCCGATGGTTTGCGGCCTGATCGGCCTCTTTGGCTCGACACTGCTGTTTGCGTTCTCCAGCGATCTCAGCATGCTGTTTATTGCCCGTGCGCTCCAGGGTATCTCCGCAGCAGCAACCTGGACCGCAGGACTGGCGCTCATCTCTGACCTGTTCCCCCCTAAGGAGCGCCAGATGGCCATCGGCATAGCCATCAGCGGTAGCTTTGCGGGTACCTTGCTTGGTCCGCTGTTCGGCGGAATACTGTATGAATACGGAGGATATATACTGCCTTTTATCGCAGCCGCAGGCCTCGTGCTGATCGATGGCATAGCACGGCTACTGCTCCTCAAGGATCCGCCGAGGCTGCCTGCTGATCAGCAGGTATCGTTGAGATCTATGCTAAAAAACCGCATAATACTGCTGATGGCAGGAGTCATCGTACTTGTGGCAGCGGCAACTGCTTTGCTTGAGCCGGTCCTGCCTCTGTACCTCTCGGATGAACTGGGTGTATCTCCGACGATGATCGGGCTATTATTTGCGGTAACGGTGATTGCCAGCCTGATCGCGTCTCCGTTCTCTTATGCGGTCGCAGAACGCTTTGGGCGCAAGAGGGTAATTATGGCAGGCCTTGTCTGCACAGCCATTCTTCTTCCGGCCCTGGCTATCAGTGGTTCGTTCTTAGTCGAGGTTGTGATCATGGCTGTACTTGGCGCTGTCCTGGCTATCGGACTTGCCTCGGTCCCGCTTGAGATGACTGAAGTCATCGATCGTATGGGTACAGGTGGCTATGGCGCCGTGTACGCAGTGTATAACCTGGCCCTGTCCTTTGGCATGATGGCCGGCCCGATCGCCGGCGGACTGCTCGCAGGCACCTTCGGGCTCTTCCCTGCCCTGGTAATCTGCGGAGCATTTATCTGCGCATATGCATTGATGCTGGCCGTATCCGTCAAAACGGCAGCGCCGGCCAGCCCGGCGCCACAGCTATGAGTGAATAGTATATCGAACACCAGAAACTCTGGTGATATTTTTTATGGGTCTTCGCCCGTCAGTCAGTAAGAATTATGATATTTCAAGTACCAGATAATGCAAAACCTAAGTCTCAGGGATTATTCATGATCATCAGGAATGCAACATATTTTGACGGCGGCCAGGTTACACGAGGCGATATGCACCATGGTCTTTCCGACGAAGAGTTCGACGCAACCGGGAAGCTGGTCATCCCGGCATTCAACAACGCCCATACGCACCTGTCTATGACGCTCATGCGGGGCGCGGGGGAAGGGGAGAAGCTTCACGACTGGCTGAATAACACCATTTTTCCCGCAGAGCGACGCCTGACTTCTGATCTGGTTTACCATGGGGCAATGCTCGGCCTGGTGGAAATGATCCGCACCGGCTCTTCACATTTCATCGATATGTACTACTTCGTGGAAAGCATCGCGAAAGCCGTCGATCAATCCGGCATCCGTTGCACACTTGGAACACCCATTACCGAGTTCGGAACACCTTATTACCAGGATGCCGGAGATGCGCTGCGTCTGGCGGAACGGCAGCTCAGCTCTGCAAAGCCGGGTAGAGTTGAATACTGTGTAGCGCCTCACTCGATTTACCTGTGCACCGAAGAGACCTTGCTGAAGGCTAAAACACTCGCCAGGCGGTTTAATGCTAAGCTAACTACGCATATCTCAGAAACCCGCAAGGAGTGTGTAGACTGTCACAAGAAGACCGGCCTGTGGCCAGTAGAGTACCTTGACAGTATCGGGCTTCTCGATGAAAATACTGTATTGTCCCATGCAGCCTGGCTCACGAAGATGGAAATCAAAATACTGGCTGACAAAGGCTGTACCGTGGTACACTGTCCCACCTCAAACATGAAGCTTGCCTCGGGTGGAGTCATGCCGATCACCGAGCTTATGGCAGCCGGTGTAAAAATCGCCTTAGGCACTGACGGCGCAGCCAGTAATAACTCCCTGGATATGATGTCAGAAATGAAGTTTGCCAGTCTGCTGCAAAAAATGCACCGCTGGGACGCAACGGCGGCTCCGGCACCCGTTGTTTTCGGGATGGCTACCCGGGGTAGTAAAGACCTGGCCTTTATCGACCTGAACGACGTGCGGATGCTGCCGCACCACGACCTGATCGCCAATCTGGTCTATTCGGGCGGCGCCGTGACCGATCTACTGGTTGACGATCGCTTCGTTTTACGGGACAGGGTTATCACCACTTTCGATGAAGCGGCCGTAAAGAAGGATTTCCTTGAAGCAGCAGCGGAGCTGTTGTGATGATGATCACAACGACGGAGTTGCTGTGATGAAGGTCGCAGCACTCTTCTCGGGTGGCAAAGACTCCAGTTATGCAGTGTTTATCGCTCAGCACTTCGGCTGGGATGTCACTCAGCTTGTCACAGTCTTCTCGGAATCTCCTGAATCATACATGTATCATGTGCCTGCGGTTGAACTGACTCGCCTCGCTGCCGAGTCGATCGGTATCCCACTGGTGGAGGTTGTCACCCCGCCCGAGCCTGAGGTGGAACTGATCCCGCTGCGAGATACGCTGGCAACCCTGGGCGTGGATGGCATCGTATCCGGCGCGCTGGCCTCTGAGTACCAGCGGCGGAGGCTTGACCAGATCTGCCAGGATTCGGGCATCAAGTCATTCGCACCACTCTGGCATAAGAACCCACGGGAACTATTGGGCGATATGGTCGACCAGGGCTTCGAGATCATGATCGTCGGGTGCATGGCAGACGGTATGGATGAACGATGGCTTGGGCGAGTACTCGACCCGAATGCGCTGGCAGAGCTCGACGGGCTTCATAAAAAGTACGGGATTCACGTGGCCGGCGAAGGCGGAGAATACGAGTCTATGGTGCTTGGAGGGCCGCATATGAAGCGCCGCATATGCGTGGAGTATGAAAAGGAGTGGCGGGTTCATTCCGGGAAAATCAATGTAAAAAAGGCGTGGCTTGAGTAATCTTAATATCCCTGAATCTCGCGCTCGCCAGCCTTGATGACTTCTTTGCACCTCTCAGGCAGTTCGTCGTAGTTTCTCACCTTCTCCACTTCATGGATGAACTTGAGCCTGTCCTGCTGTTTCATATTGGTATAAGCGTCTGTATGGGTGATCTTGAATGCCCGCTTGCTCAGCTCGGGGTCTATGCTGATTCCTCCGCTGGTGAGGTTCGCATGCCGCAATAAAAAAGTTGGGGTGGGTTTATTCGACGATGGGCGATGCCTTCTCGTCGAACGGGTTGGTCCTGATCGCCAGTGAAAACAGATACGGATAGTGGCTATCCAGGTACTTGACGTATCTCAGCCATTCCTCGGCCAGCAGCCCGTAAGCCCTACTTACATCCCCGGACAGGTGGGCGATGTCCGTACTGGGCAGCTGCTCCAGATCGGTCCGGTAATCCAGTTCTTCCGCCAGGTGAAACACGGCACGTAGCAGATTGGTGAATTTTTCGTGCTCCAGCAGTATGGGGTTTTCCAGTAGCTGGACCAGCAGTGACCGTTTTCTCGCTAGTAACTCCTTAATGGCTGCCAGCTCAGTTGCGTCGAATTGCGCCCGGAATGTGTGAGCTTTCAGTACTTCTTTTAGTCGTGTGAAATCTTCCGCTTTCCATTTGCCGGTCACATGTAGGCTGTCCCGAAGCTCTTCGATCGAAGGGTCCTCGATCACCATGAACCTGAGTAGATCGGTACCAATCTCGCTGAAGAAGATTCCTATCACCATATTCATCTTCTCCATGCGCTCCTGTCGCTCTCGCATTTCGATCAGACGGTCGAGGATGAGGGTGACTACGATCACTTCTATAGGCAGAAAACCAAGGTAAAAGACCAGATATTTTTCGAGCCAGTGAGCATCTTCAAATAGCAAAACATGCACGCTGAATACGGCGACGGAGACCAGAATCAGCCCGGCCCCCAGCATTACTTTCCAGTTAATCCTTACCATCGTTTAGCCTATCCGGTCTTCTTGTTTACCTGGTGGTCACTTCGCAACCGTCTTCCGTGACGATCATGGTGTGCTCCGCCTGAGATACCATTCCGCCCTGCTCTTCAACCAGCACTGGGTAGGAGTGCACGATACCCATCCTCATCAGGCTATTCAACGTGGCATCAGCCCGCTTCTGATCGGCCACCCAGCGCCGGGCAAAAGGCAGACCATTGAATTGCTGGATCGCTTTGAGCATGTCCCGCTCCGCGGGCATCCGCACAGGCTTAACGGCCGGAACAATAAATATCTCCATCAGTTCGCCTTCCATGACCATGCCGATCCCGTTAGTGGCGAACGGCTCAATGGCGATGACCTGCCCGGCGTTCAGCCTGATGCCCTGGCCAATCCGCTTGTTCGGTATGGATGGGGACGAGTGCTGCACAAAGCGCTCCAGCCCATGCCCCGTCAGATTGTAGATCGGCTTCAGGCCAAAGCCGGTGATAGTCTGCTCGATAACTTCGCCGATTTCCGCCGTTGAAACACCCGCTTTCACGATCTTGATGGCCTCTTCCAGGGCTTTTTCCGATGCCTTGACCAGGTTGGGGTCGCCTTTCAGATCAACGGTTATCGCCGTGTCCGCGATATACCCGTCCACGTGGACGCCGATATCAAGCTTAACGATATAATCCTCGAACGTCCTGTCATCGTCCGGGGTTGGCGTATCATGCGCCGCCTCATTGTCCAGGGAAATGTTGACCGGGAACGCCGGTATGCCGCCCTTCGCCCTTATGTCCGCTTCGATGGCTTCGGCCACATCCAGCATCTTAGCGCCTTTCTTAACCCGGGGCACAGCTGCCCGCCGCACTTCGCTCAGGATACGTCCTGCTTCCCTGTACTTGTTTAAAATCGCATCATCGATCATATGATTAGCTCCTTTGGATATTTAGTCAGATTCTTACAACCGGTCCTGGTCACCACGACTAAGTCTTCAATCCGCACGCCGCCTACTGCCGGGTCATACAAACCCGGCTCCACCGTGACCACCATGCCGGCTTTCAGGGTCTTAACCCCTGTCTGACTGAGCCGGGGTGCCTCATGGATCTCGAGCCCTACGCCGTGCCCTGTGGAGTGAATATAGCCTGTCTTAGACTTCGTCCTCGGGGTGCCATAGCCATGTTTCTCAAAGATATCGCATACCTGGTCGTCAACGTATTTCCCTGTTACGCCCTCTTTGACCGCCTTGATGGCGGTCAACTGAGCTTCTAGGACTAGATCGTACATTTCTCTCATTTTCTTTGTGGGTTTGCCTTTAACAAACGTACGTGTCATGTCCGCGAAGTAGCGGTCCTTTTTCCCGAATGGAAAAATGTCGACGACAATCATCTGGTTTGCGGGAATGGATCCTGCACCTGTAAAGTGTGGGTCGGCAGCCCCAGGCCCTGCCGCGACGATCGAGTCGGTCGTCTCAAAGCCGTTCTTGACGAAGACTACTTCGATTTCACGTTGAACTTGTTCTGCAGTGAGGGGCTTACCTTTGTAATGAAGTATGCCGTCCTTCACTGTGGATGCTTTAAACAAGCTCTCTGCTTTAGCCATGCCCTTCTCGTTGACCCGCTGGGCTTTTTCGATGTGGGAGATCTCCTCTTTTGATTTAATGAGCCGCTGTTCCTCTATCGGCAGATCGGCGACGGAGATTTTTATACCTCTTGCACGGAGGTTCTCTGCCAGCTTCAGCGGGAAATGCCCCGGGACCGACACACTCTTCGTCTTTAGATCCTTCAGGAGTTCTGCAAGTACGTCAGCGTAGGCGCCATCCGGGTCGCCGGTCGCTTTCATCTTCTCGTATAGCCCGTACTCCTCATCGGAGATGACCCTGTCTACCTTAGACTCTTTATCGGCCCGGCCTTTCTCCATTGATGAGACCAGGACATATGTTTTACCTTCGGCGCTGATATATGCGAACGAATCCGGGGCCAGGAAGCCGGTAGCATAATACAGGTTAGCGTTGGTGATGCTCTTGCCGACCATAAGGACGGGCTGGTCAGATTTTTTAGAGGTCATTAGAATCGATCCAGAAACCTGATAATAGGGAATAATACATCGATTCTTAATGATAAAACTTGCAGTCTGTTATGTGGAAATTAATGTAAAGCAGTACTTCGTGTGTTGGCACTTGTTATAAACCTACTAATAACAAACATCTTCGCGGGTCGACGCCCGCCTGATGGCGTGCTACTCGTCGTTTCGGGTGCTCCGACGTCGGGGCCGGACTCGCACCCTCGCAATGCAATACGGCGGGCGCTTCGCAGCCGCCGCATTACATTGCTTCGCAAGTCCTAAGCGACGCGGCCTTCGGCAGGCGTCCATTGCCCCGCCGTCTATGCATCCCCGCTGAGGCGGGGCAAACCCGAAACTCCTCGCCGACCGCGAATGGGGCAACAATGATGGCTTGTTTTAATATATAATATCAAATTTTTTGGATCTTATCCAAATGTGAGGTGAAACTTCCTGGAGTAATAAGTCGATGCTCGTCAATATATGCGTCACTGTGAAGGCGATCTAAACAGGTTCTTGTGAATTGTGAAAGCAGTATCTCTGTAAGCTGCCGACGTGATTTGAACCCTCGACCTGCTGATTACGAATAAAAGCAATGCGGCCAAATCTTTTAATTCCAAGACTGTTGAGGTTGTTTTCACGCTGACAGCGCTGCTAGTGCGATTTTTTCAAGTAAACCGGTGAGATGGATGAGCACTAAATCGGCAAACAGCAAGGTCGTGCGGCAGTCAGCGAAAGAACTATATACCAATAACGAGGTCAGGGACACGACGAACAAGCGCACCCACGCTAAAACGACCATAGAAAAACAAAAAGAACCCATTGAAAAGAAATCCGTAAGAAAAGAGCGAAAACTGATGCTAACGTCGTGGGGCTCGGACAACCGTCAATCTACAAAAGAGAAGGACGGAAGAGCCATGACTATCAATGATGCTCACTTACGGAGCTACTTACTAGATTCCAGGGGCCTTAGCCCTAAAAACACTGAGACGCTAATCAGGAACATCATGACCATACAGAGAGTATGGGGCATAACAGAACCGACAGAGGAAAACGCTTTAATCCTGAAAGGGTTGATGCGTGAGAAAAGCAGGTCGCCCAATTCGATACGGCAATACCTGTGGGCCATGAGATATTGGGCAATGGCTTACGGTAAAGACATCAGCTTTAAAGAGGTTCCATTGCCAAAGCCGATTAAGACCGAGCCGAAGATACTGGATTTTGAGCTTGTCGGCAAGATTATCAGGGACGAGCGGTTTTCAATCCGTGACCGGGTAATCATGATGATTTTCGCCATCACAGCCTGTCGTAATGGAGAGCTGGCCGCAATCAAGTTGACGGACATCGACCACAAAGAAAGGACGATTCTGCTTCGGGATACCAAGACTAGAAAAGAGGAGATAGCGCCCATTCCATCGAGGTATTACCCGATTCTGACGACATACTTAGAGGTAAGGGCGCAACATCTTGCCAAGATTGGGGGAAAGACTGATTCATTGCTCATCGGTCTTTACACATGGAAGGACAAAGAAGGGAATACCCGATACGACTTAACTGATGATGGTATCCGACAGGTTATCTATCGGATTGCTGAGAGGTATGGCCTCGATGAACCGGCAGTGCCAGGACAAAGGCGAAAGCGTAAGCTGCACCCCCATACCATGAGGCACACAGCCACGACAAAGCTGATGGAAATACTCGGTAATCCTGAGGAAGTTATGAAGATTACCGGCCATTCAACATCAGCTATGATTGATTGGTATTCTCACCCACGTCTGGAGAGAATTAAGGTGAAGGTTGAAGCTCTAAACTATTAGGTGGGGAGTGTCAGACCCTACGATGCACAGTTAATGAAGCTAAGAGGTGGAAAGGCGCATCTGCGCACCCTGACACTCCACTTATCTAAGTGGTGGCAGGGTGAGCGGGTGCGCCGTGTCTCGGCGTAGGATTTTTTCTTGATATACACATTTTCAAACAGCGTTTGTAAGCCAATGATACAACTGATGTGTGCCGAAATTCTAACACCCATAAGATAAGCGCTATTAAATCGCCTATATGCTACCTTATTTATCATATACGTAACATTTAATATCTAGAACATTCAATTGGTGATTATATAACCAATTAATAAACGACACTCTACTAGCTGAGCGTTACGGCGACAGAGAAAGTTAACAATCCAAAGACCCATAAGGCTACGAGGATTCGGCAGCGTACGACAGCCAATGGGAGAAAGGGACAGTTCATGGAAGCATACCATAGGAGAAAGTAACTATTTCGAAGGGGATATCACGGTAAGACGAAAATCGAGAGCTGAGCAGGATACAAAGAACTATTCGTTGTATCAGAATAACGGGTTCTGGAGAGAAAAGGTGTATGATGGAATATCCAATGATGTTGACCGGCGTGTCAGTGAACATAGGCGCGACGGAAAAGAGTTCAACGAAGTGGAGGTTTCTAGAGTTCGGTCACGTGCACGCGCAGAACGCGATGAGACAGAAGCTATCCACAGTCACCAGGATAGCAACCTGTTCGGACAGCCGCCAAGATATAATAAGGCAAAAGTGAAAAAACCAGATCCATCTCCGTTTGGGTTCGAAAGCCAGCCTCAAAAGCGCTCCAGAAAGAATGACGGGTTTGGGTTTAGAGGGCTGTTTTAACCAGTGCAGTTCTGCTCTGGATTTTCTCTTTTTTCTAATATTTGGTAGGAACCCGGAGCGTGGCAGGTGTTATCATTGTGGGGTACAACCATAGCTTTAAGAACGGGGTATAGCGCCCCGAAGGGGTGACACCAAGGAGCGATGGCCGAACCTTTGGTTAGGCCGTCGCGCCGCAGTGTGTCATCGTTTCAGCGACGCATACCCCGTCTTAATGCTTTGGTTTAGTACCCCACCCGCCGAAGGCGGAATAAGGGGTGTCCCACAGGACACCCCGCAGGGCGGCTTGCCCGCCCCTCTTAACTAGATGTTTAGTGAAATTTCCAAAATAAACCAGTAATATTTCTGATTTAAGTAGTCTTAATTAAAAACCCATAATTAAAAAAAGTCGTTTTTTGTTTTGCACATCTAATTTATTTTTCTTCGGTGACATCGTTCGAGGGCTTATTCATACCAATTAACTTATTTATTGTTGGGGATACTTCACGCCATGTAGCCAAACCAGCTGCTAATAAACCTATTATAATACTAATAATTGTTACTATCAAATATACCCAGTTATCAAATTGACCATAAAGATGAATAAGGTATAGTTGTAAAAAAATACTTAACATTGTAAAAATAAAAAAAGCAAGTGTACCATATGAAAATGTATATTTTTTATGTTGTTTTGCTTTAATCTCAAAGTTTTTTTGTCTTTTTTCAGTTAATATAATTTCTTGCGAAAATATTTTTGACCAATATTCTGATAATTTTGCATTTAATGTGATTAGATTATTTTTTGCATTTTTTAATGCATCAATCCTTTTTGAAAGATAATATGCACAATCTTTATAATTATATCTTAAAGCTTCTTCTTCAGATCGGGCTAAATATAAATAAGATTGGGCGTAAAAAGAAAAAGATTTACTATAATCTGGATAAATCTCATTTTCAGGCGATATGTGCCGGTCATTAATTAAACTTTGAGATTTTATTGCTACTTCGTCGAATTTTTCTATAGAATCTTTAAATTGTTTTTTTGCTTTATGATAATCAGCAGACAGGATATTATACTTGCCTAAGTACAATAAGCAACTTGCTCGTAACCTTAAAATAGTATATTCTATTGCTAATTTAGTAATTTGATTAGTCGTTATATTTAGTAAATCTTCGTACTTTTTAATGGCTTTTTTAAATTTATCTGAGCCGCCAGTTATGTCAGTAGGTTCGGTTATACTATATATTGCATCGTGTTGATAATAAAGTGCTTCTGCAAATAGCAGATATCCATCAATAGCCACCTTTTCATCCGATAATAAATCATTATATATAAGTGATTTTATCTCTTTCAATTTATCAATGTATCGTTTTGAAGTTTCAAAATCAAAAGCTTCTGCATTTTCCTTAGATATCATATAACAAGCTCTAGTAATATCTGTGACAATAATATGGAATCTTGTATTATCACTGGCTTTTATTTGCAAAGCAGCTTGTAATTTACCTTCTATTACCGAATAGGCACCAACTTCAGGCAACTAATTACACCACAACATAGTAATTATATAACAAGATAATACTATCGATAATGTTACTTATTAAATAATGTTTTAAAACGGTAAATTGAATTTCCGAACAGAGGATCCAAAACATCGAGTTGTATGTCGGAGAGATGACTTATATGATTGATATGATTATTGCAGGAATTCCCGTTATCGGGAGTATAGTAAGCGCGATAACTTCGATGTTTAATAAACCGGATATTGAGATGGTAGAAGCAGTTTATTATGACCCCCAAGTCGTGAAGAATAATAAAGATTACCAGATTAATGACTCATATCAGGAACAGGACATAATTATTGATGCAAAATTCATTGTGACTAACCACCACCCAACATCTGTATTGTCTATATCAAAGGCAAACAGTAATGTAACATATTCTGTTTTAAATGATGACCACGGAGAAAAGATAACAGGGCCATTATATGCTAAAACGATAGATTTCAAACCAGTCAACATAGAAGGTGGAAAAACCGAACAATTTCAAGTGCGGTTCGTAGTATCAGGGAAAGAGCTGGAATTTGTAATGAGACAAGTAGACACAAGAGGGAGATTAAAAGAGTTCAATAAATTATCACCGTTAATACTTGAAATGATGTTGCAACGTTGTGACTGGGGTTATTTTATTATGGATATAAGAGACACTGCTGCATCAAAACCCGACTTGATGGTATGGGATGTACCCATAGTAGCGGATTTCCATTTTAGATACGGACGGAATGGCAGTGTTCACCTACGCGAACCAGTATCGTTTAAAGGGGCAAAGCTAAAACCACTTAATGTCGCTTGGACATTGCCGTACATGAAGTGAAGGGACTAACAGGATGCACAAAATTTATGTGTAAGTATTGTTTGCGAAGTATCATTTCTGATTTTTTTCGAACTCATCTTCTCTTTGCCGTTTTTCATCTAACCACAGATAAGATAAATCCAAAATCAATCCAGTAGCTCTGATGAAGCTTTCAATAGCATCTAAAACAAGGGAATTATCCCACTCCCTCGTTCCCCCAATTTGAAGAGACAAACGAAGTCCTTGCCCTTCGTGAGTCATCTTGGTTATCGGAGACATAACGTGGTCTCTTGACATATGGATAAGGCCAGA
>CAZJRS010000059.1:0-22987 GCA_964548585.1 uncultured Methanocella sp.
CCTCGATGTGTAGCTCCTCGTTCATGCCGGATAGCACGACGGTCACCTCCGGGTGATCCCAGACCCAGCGCAGGCCCCATTCCGCAGGCGACCGTCGGATGTCTGCTTCATCCCAGATGGCTTGTATCTCCGCAGAAGGCGTTTTGGCAAGATTGCCGCCGCGCAGCGGCTCCATGACGATGACGCCCAGCCCTTTCGCCGCGGCGTACTCCAGTCCTTCCTTGCCCGCCTGGTTGGTCTCGTCCAGGATGTTGAACTGGATCTGGCAGAAGTCCCAGTCGTAGGCGTCGACCACCTGCTTGAAATCCACTGTACTGCAGTGGGTGGAGAAGCCGATGCGCCGGATGCGTCCGTCGGCCTTGGCCTTAGCGATGAAATCGAGGGCTCCCAGCCCTTTCAGCCGGTTCCACGCATCGACCGTCAGGGCGTGGAAGCCGTAGTAATCGATGTGATCAGTATGCAGGTTATGCAGTTGCTCGTCGAGCATCTCATCCAGGTCCCCCCTCCTGCGGATCAGGGACAGCGGCAACTTGGTCCCGATGTTTACCTTTTCCCTGTAGCCGCTGGCCAGCACCTTCCCGACGAACTCCTCGTTCCCGTACATCCACGACGTGTCCAGGTAGTTTACCCCGTGGTCGATCGCGAAGCGAATCTGCTTCGTCGCCCGCTCCGCGTCGAGGACCTTGCCCTTCTTCGGCAGCCGCATCAGCCCAAAGCCGAGGGCTGAGAGGCTGTCGCCAGTCTTTTTCACCGTCCTGTATTGCATATCGTGACCACTCCAGTTATTCCAGCAGTTCTGCCATGAACCCTGTCCGCAGCTGATCAGCATTCTTTCCCCAGGGCATCAGCACGGTGGCCTTCAGCCAGGCGGCGTCAGGGAACGGTTTAACGGTAGAGCTGCCGATCGCGAAAGCTCCGACCTTCGCGTTGGCCGAAGGAGTCAGCTCCTGCAGGTAGGTATAGACAGAGGGACTGACCTTTCCCCCGTACACCGGCCCGCCGGCGACGATGATGTCGTAGCCGGAAACATCGGCGGCCGCCTCGCTGTTCACCCCGGCAAGTGTGACTTCATAGCCTCTTGCCTTCAAGTCCTGCGCAATCTGCGTCGCCGCGCCCTTCGGAGACCCGCTGAGGCCCGGGTTATAGACGACCAGCGCCTTGCCAGCTATCGAGCGATCGGGCTTGAGCAGTTCCGAGCCGGTGGCACTGCTACTCAGCGTATCGCTCCCAACGTAGACCATGAAAGCTATAAACCCGATCAGGACTACAGCTATGACAACACAGATGATCCCTGCCACGAGGCCGGCGATCTTCACTCCCTTTGACAGCTTCATAATTCACATCTCCAGCCCTACTTTAGGCCCGCCATCTCCTTGGCGAACTTCCTGGCGGCGGCTAAGTCAGCCGCATCCGGGCGGCCCAGGTTTATGAGGTTCAGGGCGGGCAGGACTTTGCCTTTGCAGTTAAAGCTTCCGAGAACGCTGGCTCCTTTACCCCTTAAGGCCTTTTCCATCGCCTTCGTTTCCATGCCCGTGCCGCCTCCGGAGGTGCCGAACAGGGCGACGCGTTTTCCCCGAAAGTCGTGGGTCTCGATGAACTTAACCATGTTCTTTCCCGGCACACCGCCGTAGCAGCCCGAACCGAGGAACAGTACACTGTCACCATGCTCGAGAATCGCTGACTTTGCATCTGCCGCGTTCACGCCCAGTTCCTCCGCCATCGCATCCGCCAGCTTTCTGGTATTGCCGCTCATCGAATCGTAGAGTATTTGTATCATATCTTATCCCCATATCTGCAATATTTCTGTATCCCATCCATAATCACGCGGTATTTTTGCACCCTGCTAAACCAGATGTCTCACGCATTTGCCGCCCTGCCCGGAGGAGCCCCCGCGCGACAAAAATGTACCATATCACGCTGCCGATCGTGTTCAGGAATAACAGGGGGACACCGATGACCGGGATGAAAAAACCGAGCCCAACTGCGCTGCTCATGATCCCGATGTATGCCGTGGTCTTACCGAAGACAGGGCTCTTCAACATGAGTACAGAGCTGATCAAGCCGGACAATGCCATGAGAGTGGCCTGTATCATCCAGGCAGTCCCGCTGAAATACGATAGAATCACATCACCTGCAGCCAGGTACCCGGTTCTCGCAGCGTCGGTCGTTGCAGCCGCATATTGATCGCTAAGCAAGACTATTTCCACCAGAGGCCGCGACTGGACCACCAGGGCGATCGAGATAAGCGCGATGACAAGCGCGATTAAGGCATATGATCTGTTCACCGGTTTTAGGGAAACGTAGAGCGCCAGTAAGGGCAGAATATTGACCAGCGAGATCAGGAGCATGGGAAGGTCGAGGGAGATCAGTGCCCCCAGCCGGTCGTTTTGTAGGGCTGCAAATATGCTCTCCGTGGACATCGACCCAGGCGTGTATGGCCAGATGAAATAGGCGACGATCGCCAAAACTATCAATGTCGCTACGATGAGACAGGTGACCCCGCCGATCAGGAAAAGGCTTCGCCAGCACGGATCCGTGGTTTCGGGGCTCGTCACAGCAGTTCTTTGTAAGTGTACCATTGCCTCACCCGTTATCTTCTCGTATGTACAACTATGGTATCTGCGATCCGATCGAACCCACGCTGCTTTTCACGGTAGAAAAAGATCAGCATGATGAGCACATCAAAGACAATCAGGTAGTTGTTATACTTCGACAGGTTCCTCAGGATAGCTTCCTTGTACCCGATCTTCGTGCCGTTGGTCTTGAGCACCCCCAGGCCCATCAGATACTTGCCGGGAGTCCGGCCGAAATGCCCTTCAAGCACGAAATAGTAGCCGAAGATGACTACCGCGAAAGCGGGCATCACTGTGAACACTGTGGCGATAAATAAGATCTTGAACGCGGGGCTCAGGGAGTAGAACCAGGCCTCATTGGCAGCCTCATCCACAGGCATGCCCACCAGCAGCATGAACGCTAGGATCGGCGACATGACGATGAACGCTAGCCCGCAAAGGAGGGCGCTATCGATGAGGAACGCCGCCAATCGCGACCAGAAACCCGCCCTAGTCAGGATCACCGCCCTGGCCTTCATGAAGTTGTCGGCCATATCTCTGGGCGAACCGAGGCCCGCCCGGGCAGCTTTGACGTCGTCTAGGGTGACTGTCTCCGATCCCCTGACCTGGGCTTCGCCAGTCGCAGCTTCGTAGTAGGTCGACCGCAGCTCTTTAAGGATGTCCGCCCTCTCAACGTCGCTCACGCTGATGTTTCTCGCCGTCTCGGCCAGGTTTCTCTCGATCTCTCGCTTCGCTTCTTCAGAAAATTCCATTGTCATCTCTCCTCATCCGCTGTAGTTCCAGATGCTATCCATGGCCTCGTTGTGCTTCAGCCACTCTGCCTTCATGTCCTGTAAGAATGCTCTGCCCAGCGGGGTGATGCTGTAGTACTTCCGGGGCGGCATGCCTGGCTCGGTCTCTTTCCAGTAGCTGGAGATCAGCCCCTCGGTTTCCATCAGGTGAAGGGCCGGGTAAGCGTTGTTCTCCTTCAGCGCGATGACGCCGTCAGTGACACGGCCGATCTCCCGGGTCAACTCGTAGCCGTACATGTCCCGGTTGTCGAGGAGCGCCAGCAGCGCCATCCTGGTGCTGCCCTTCCTCAGCTCTTTTTGCCACTTTTCGAGGTCTGCCTGCATTTTTACCACATACTATGAGTTACACATTAGAATAGTGTACCTATTAATCATATGTACACATAGCCATGATATATAGGTTGCCACTGGAACAATCGAAAGTCAATAAAATCAAATCGCCGCCTGATACTGGCTGGCAGAGAGAAAAGTGAGAGAGAGAAAAAAATGTTAAGCCGGGGGTGGGTTTGGGTAGGAAATGCCCCCGGCACTGTACTTGAATCTTTAGCCCAGAATCGCTTTCAGGTCCTGGTCCGGCGTGCTGATCGGCATGATGTTAAAGTTCTTCACCAGAACATCCAGTACCGCCGGAGTGATGAACGCCGGTAGGCTGGGGCCGAGCCTGATGTCCTTGATGCCCAGGTACAGCAGCGACAGCAGGATGGCGCATGCCTTCTGCTCGTACCAGGAGATGATCATGGACAGGGGCAGGTCGTTGACTCCGACCTTGAACGCATCGGCGAGGGCCATGGCGATCTTGACTGCGGAGTAGGCATCGTTGCACTGCCCTACATCGAGTAGTCTTGGGATACCCCCGATTGCACCCATGTCCTTGTCGAAGAACCTGAACTTGCCACAGGCAAGCGTAAGCACTACACAGTCCTGGGGAACTTTCTCCACGAACTCCGTGTAGTAGTTCCTGCCCGGCTTAGCACCGTCGCAGCCTGCTACCAGGAAGAAGTGCCTGAGCTGCTTTTTCTGCACGGCCTCGATGACGGCGGGAGCGACACTGAGGACGGTGTTCCTGCCGAAGCCGACCAGCACGTCCTTGACTTGAGTGTCAGCGGCGAATCCCGGCATCTGCAGAGCCATCTTAATGACAGGCTCGAAGTTGTCGTTCTTGATGTGAACGGCGCCCGGCCATGCGACTGAGCCCATGGTGTAGATACTGTTGAGGTAGGATTCCTTCGGCTTCTGGATGCAGTTGGTGGTCATGACGATCGGGCCCGGGAACGCTGCGAATTCGTGGGCCTGGTTCTGCCATGCGGTGCCGTAGTGGCCGTAGAAGTGCGTGTACTTTTTAAGGTTGGGATATGCGTGAGCCGGCAGCATCTCGCCGTGGGTATAGACGTTGATGCCCTTGCCTTCGGTCTGCTGGAGCAGTAACTCTAGGTCCTTGAGATCGTGCCCGGAAACCAGGATAGCTTTGCCTGCCTTTGCGCCGAGCGGGACTTTGGTGATCGTTGGGTGGCCGTATGTACCGGTGTTGCCCGCGTCGAGAAGTTCCATCGCCCGGATGTTGATCTCCCCGGTCTTCAGCGCGAGACCGACCCAGTCGTTCAGGCCTAGTTTCGGGTTCCGCATCGCAGTGAGGCCGTCATAGATGAACTCGAAGACCATCTTGTCTTCCTGGCCGAGGATCTGTGCGTGGTCAGCGTAAGCGGCTACGCCCTTGATGCCGAACAGGGTGATGTGCTGCAAAGACTTGATATTCTCGTCTGCCGAGAATACGTCGGACTTCAGCCCGACTTTCAGGCCTTGCTCAACCAACCCGTTCAGGTCGCTTGCCGGCTTAAAGGTCGCCGGTGCGTCAGTAAACTGAGCGCTGCTGCCGACGGCCTTGAGCCGGGACTTCAGCTTCTCCCTCAGTACTACGGCGCGGTTGATGTATTCTACTAGGCTGGCGTCGTCGAAGTTGACGTTAGTCAGAGTGGTGAAGAGCGCCTTCACGGTGAAAGCGTTGTATTCGTAGTCCACCACACCGTATAATCGGCCTTCGACTGCTACTTCGGACAGGCCGATGAGAGAATATACTAAAAGGTCTTGAAGTGCCGCCGTCTCGGGTTTCTTTCCACACACACCGGAGATGGTACAGCCTTCGCCCCTGGCGGTCTGTTCACACTGGTAGCAAAACATGCTGGTTGCAGTCATAATTTCTGTTCCTCCTTGCCTATTTTTGAGTTCGTATGAATACGAAGCTTATTCTTAGTTCGTATGTATACGTACTGAATATAAATAGCTGATGGTGGTGTCATTGATTATCAATTAAATAAGTTCGAAATATTCGAACTGTTCGACATATACGAACTTATTTATACTCGCAGCCCCGGAGTAGTAGTTGTGCAACGGGAAAAAGTCGAGATATATTCCACGAAGAAGGGCATGATCGCCATTGAGAGCCCGATCAAGAACAAGATCCTCCAGAAGCTCCACGAAAAGGAGCTGACTTTCGAAGAGCTGATCGAGGTCTGCGGTAAGGCGAAGTCCACGATGTCAGTGCACCTGACTGACCTGCTAGGCATGGGCATGATATACAAGAGAGTTGATCCGAACGACAGGCGAAAGAAGTACTTCGGCATCAACACAGACCTGTTAGCCAGCTCCAGCACCCCTATAAGCGTTCACTATAATACGATCTTGCAGACCGTACCGTCGGCCGTCGGAGACCAGTACGCATTCTTAAAAGCCCTGTTCCACCTGGTCCGCAGCGGCATGGAGTCCTACGGCGTAGATACTAGCCCGGTCATGAAAAAGATCGGAAGGGACGTAGGCAAAACACTGGCCCCTCGATTTAAATCAAAGACAGCGCCGGATTTGCTGGCAGAGGTTTCCAGGTTCTGGAAGGACCAGGGACTTGGTAAAGTAAGCATTGTCGCCGGGGATATTCCCACGATTGTAGTCGACGATTGCTTTGATTGTAGTTCAATCCCCAACATCGGCATGACCCAGTGCTCGATGGACGAAGGGATCCTGGAAGCGATCATAGAGGAAAAGCTTAAAGTGCAGTGCTCGATCGAGGAGATCGAGTGCTACGGTACCGGGCACCATCACTGCAAGTTCATCATTAAAATATTTTAAGGCGACGTACAACCGTGAGCGGTTGTCAACCGCTCACGGTTGTACGCCGCTCACGGTTGTACGCCGCTCAGTTTTTTGGCTTCGGTGCCGACGGTTTTTCCAAGGTCGTGGAGTTTCTGTACCATCTCCTGGTTGGGATGATGCATCGAGTTGACGCCCGTCGCCACGATCTTGACACCCTGGTACTCCATCTCCTTTTCGAGGTGTCGGAGGTTGCCCCCGTTCCACTTATAGGTCCCGAACGCAGCGCCGATTTTTCCCGATACGCGTGCATCCCGTAGTGTTTCATCAGTAAAAATGCGCATGCGTCCTGAAATGCTATTATTGACGCAAGGTGAGCCCAGAATGATCCCCCGGGCTTCCCTCAGGTCGCTCTCGGTCGTATCTTCCACCTTCTTCATAGTGACCGACGCTCCGCTATCGATCACACCTTGAAGCACTTCTGACGCAGCCTTTTCCGTATTCCCAGCCGTTTCCTTGTTCCCTGAAAGAGTATCGTAAACGATGATGACGTCGACCATAAGTATGTTCCTTCCGCCTGCGGGTATACCGCCAGCGCTAAAAGGAAGATTAGCCTGTGCGTTCAAATATTTTCTCGCTATTTATCGAGCCATCGCTATCCCGGATACAAGCTTTGGTTACTTATGATAGGAGCGTCCGGAAGAGAAGCCCTTGCCGATCTGCTTCCCGACCTGCCAGTAGGCAGAGTCTCCGAACGAGTAGATGATCGGGTCTACCTTGGTGATGTCCGGGTGGCCATCGGTTATGCAATCCTTGTTTATGTGGATTTCCTCGATCAGGCCTATCACAAGGACGTGGCTGCCGCAGTCTACCTTCTGAAACACCTTGCACTCGAGGTTCACCGGGCACTCCTTTGCCAGCGGGGCGTTCTGGAGCTTGCCGTAGAAGGTCTCGAATACAGCGGCCTTATCCACTTTAGCACCGGAAGCCATGCCGCAGTGATCCGTTTCGACTACCTGCTTCGTTGACGGTATGTTTACGCTGAAGGTGCCGTTTTCCTCGATACCCTTGTACGTATGCCTGATGTGGTTGATCGCGACACAGATCATCGGAGGTGCCATGTTTGCGATGCCTGCCCAGGCGACAGTCATGAAGTTTGCCTTTCCGGCCACGTTCGCGCCCACAAGCACGGTGGGCATCGGGAACATTAAGGGTTGAGCGCCGATCGTGAGTTTATCCATGTGAAAAGCTCCTGCTATAGGCAGTAAATTGAATCGTCTCCTATTAATAAAGTATGCCGAAGGACGATGCGAATTATTAGATGCGGCGATCTTTTTTAAAGCTCATCCAGCCACTGCACATCTATGCCGTACTCGGTCGGGTCCATGCCCATGGTCCGGCTTTCATCGTGGTGGTCCGAAGCCATGGTCAGCTTCAGGCCATGCTTGCGGGCCTGTTCCACGGTCCAGAGGTTCATCTCGTACTCCCGCTGGACGAGCTCGTCGGGAGAGAGCCGGGACAGCGCATCGGACCGGACTTTATACCGGTATTTGCAGACCTCGACAGCCTCGCCGCCGGCAGCCATAAAGCGGTTAAGAAGAAGTGCCGCATCGTTGCTGAAATCGAACGGGTGGGCCAGTACCGGCACACCACCCCATTGCTTGATGTAGGCCACCACCTGGTCAACGGTCAGCTCCATGGAGATAGGCACCCACAGGTCCTTGTTCAGGATAACGTCAATCAGCTCTTTTTCCGTGATGTGCAAACCGATCATCTTCGCACTATTCATGGCGTTGGAAAACACGCTGGGATAGATGCTGGTTACCGGCTCCCACCCGGGGTACTTGCGGGCCATGAACACGTTCATGTTCTCCATGAAGCCCCGGTTGGACTCTTCCTGCGCCTGGACTACGCTATCCAGGACCGAAGAAACCTCCCGGCCTGTTTCGATGCCCAGCCCGACTATATGCATTAGGGAAAAGCCCGGCTCATCCATGGTCGTCATCTCCACCCCGGGAATTACCTTTACCCCAAGAGCTTCGCCTGCTTTAATCACGTCAGGGTACGCCCGCACCCGGTCGTGATCCGTGATGCTGATCAGCCGGATACCCGCTTTGGCGGCGGTGTGGAGAACAGTATCAGGACTCTCCAGGCCGTCGCTCAGGTTGGTGTGGAGATGGGTGTCGATCATCATGGGAATCAAAAGTGTACGGGGACTTTCGGCTGAAAAACGAAATACATTGCGGTCTCGCGCTATTACCCGGGCCGCGAGATATGCTGCCAGACGGAAATTTTCGGGCATGGATACAGGGCTGGAAAGCCGGATCACCAGGCTTAACGACCGAGGCCCGAAGGATGGAACATGTGTGGCTTACTGGATGCAGTCGAGCATCCGGGCGGAGGAGAATCCTGCACTGGCAGTGGCTACCTCTGAAGCAAACAAGCGACATTTGCCACTGCTGGTCTTGTTCTCGATCGATCCGCAGATACCGTCGGCCAACCGCCGTAATTTCACGTTCATGGCAGAGGCGCTGCAGGAAACGGCGGTAATGATCGAAGCCACAGGTGCCCAGGTCTGCATTCTCAGGGGCAGCGCCGTCGAGAACATTGCAGGGATATACCGGGACGTTAAGCCTGCGCTGATCGTTACAGACGAGTCCCACCTGAACAACGGCAGGTCGAGGCGGGAGGCAGTTGCCGGCCGGGTCGGCTGTGCCATGCTCCAGGTCGACGGCAACGTGATAGTGCCCGTCCGCAGAATGCCTGGCGAGCAGTACGCTGCGTACACGATACGCCCCAGACTGATGAGGCTGCTACCGGACCACCTCGGACCCCTAAGCCAGGAAAGCCCGGCATACCGGGGTAAGAGACTGGCGGAGGGAGATGTCCAGTCGGACGATATTCGCAGGGAAGTGGCCAGGCTAAGACTTACGGACATTGCTCCCTCCCCGTTGTTCCGCGGTGGCGAGGACGCAGCCGCCCGGACGCTGGAAAGGTTCGTGGAAGAAAGGCTCGACGGATATGCGGAAAGCCGGAATAAGCCTGAGTTGTATGCCACGTCGGACATGAGCCCCTATCTCCGGTTCGGCTGCATCTCACCGGTGGGCATGGTCCGGCGTGTGCTGGAGCGGCGTGAGGAGATGCCGGAGGATGCAGATGCGTTCGTAGAGGAAGCCTTCGTGCGCAGGGAGCTGGCAGAGAACTTCACATTTTTCGACCGCGCGTACCGCAGCCTGACATCGCTGCCTGACTGGGCGGCAGGGACGCTGGACGCCCACCGTAGAGACCAGAGGCAGCACCTGTTCACCCTCAAAGAGCTGGAAGAAGGTCGCACAGGAGACGACCTGTGGGATGCGGCACAGAAGGAAATGGTCGCCAAGGGAAAGATGGCAGGCTACATGCGTATGTACTGGGGCAAGCGGGTGCTAGAGTGGACAAGGACGCCGGAGGAGGCGCTGAACGTCCTACTGTACCTCAACGACAAGTATGAGATCGACGGGCGGTGCCCCAACGGTTATGCCGGCATCATGTGGTGCTTTGGCAAGCATGACCGGGCTTTCGCGGAGAGGCCGATCTACGGTAAAATCCGCTATATGAGCAGAGCTGTGCAACGTAGTAAGTTCGACATGCAGGAGTACATTCGCCGGGTTTCCATGCCCAGCGGGGAGGAGGCTGGACAAAAAGATAGCCGGGAAAGGCTGCACCCGGGAGTGCTATAGCTGGAATTCGACCCCTCGCCCCGCCTTAACAGACCGTTCGTAGGCCAGGTGTGCCACGGCCATGTCCTGGATACTGAGGCCGGTGGAGTCAAAGACGGTGATCTCGTCGCCAAGACGCCCCCCATTCTGGCCAGTGATGACCTCCCCCAGGGTGCCTGCCAGCTTGTGCTCGTCGATCAGGCCCATGCTCCAGGGGATATTGATCTCACCTGAGTGGGATGCCTGCTCGATCGAGTCCACAAAGACCCGGGCTTGGAGGGTCAGCTCGGTGAGAAGCTCTTGCTTGCCTGGCGCGTCGGCTCCGATGGCGTTGATGTGGGTGCCGGGCCGGGTCCAGTCAGGGGATACAACCGGCGATCTTGTCGGTGTTGTAGTCGCAACCAGCCCTGCGTCGGCGGCTTCGGGACCGGTCTTGCAGGGTTTCGCTTCGTAGCCCAGGTACTTCTCGATACGGTTGGCCAGAGACTCAGAGTGCTCGAAGTGGCGGCTGTAGATCTTCACCTGCTTTATTTTTTCCTTAAACACGCTGCGGTAGGCGAGTATCTGGGTCCATGCCTGGCGGCCGCTGCCGATCAGGCCGACTTCGGATACGTCCTTCGCCAGGTATTTGGCGGCGATGCCGCCCGCAGCACCAGTGCGCATGTCCGTGATGTAGGTGCCATCCATGATCGACAGAGTTTTGCCGGTTTTCGGGTCGTTGACAAGGATCGTCGCCATCACGGTAGGAAGCCCGTGTTCGGGATTGCCCGGATGCACGTTCACCCACTTGATGCCGGCCGTGCCGATCGAGGGAACGTAGGCGGGCATGGCCCGGAAGTCACCATGGCCAGGAATGTCCAGGTAGATCTTCGCAGGCATGATCGCTTTGCCCTCCGCATATTCAACAAACGCCTGCTCTACTGCCGGTATGATGTCGTCCATTGTGACCGCTGATTCCACATCTGATCCCGATAAAAGCCTGACCATGAGCCGATCTCTCCGATAAAATAATGTTGCACCGGCTCGTATAAATCCTTGCTATCGGTTAAAGCAGAAGTAGAGCACGAGCTACAATGTCAAAACGAGCTTAAGCTCATGACAACAGGTCACTGTTGTCCACAGCTCACTGTTGTCCACAGCTCACTGTTGTCCACAGCTCACCGTGGTAAGAAAAAGGTTAGAATGGCCAGGCTTTATAAATTAGTCAGCCTTGACCTTCTTCAGCTCAGACTTGATCTCTGCCGGGCGTACGCTCTCGTCATACATCCTCGGTAAGACTGCCATGTTGCAGCCCTTTGCCTCGAAGTACTCGGTGGTGAACTTCTTGACTGCCTCTGGCTCAAAGTCAGCGCAGGAGAACACATCTACGTATGCAGAGTTATCGGACTCTGAGAAGTGGCCGCTGATGCAGCTGGTCTCGATGAACTGGAACAGCGAGTAGCCTGCAAGCGGTGAACCTGCTTCGCCAAAGAGCTCCGTGTGGCAGGGTCCGTAGCGCTTCATGTGGATTACATTGTCGCACAGCTCTACTACATAGTCGTTCAGCGCTTTTCCGTCTTTGATCTTATCGTTGCACCCGAATAAGTCGAGGCTGACAAGCAGCCCCCATGATTGGCCCGTGGGAGAATATCTACTGTTCATTGAAGTCCCTTTTTATTATGGTGGAATATTTAAACTTTTTGGGTGGCCTGCGACCACATGAGAATAAAAGATGGGTATCGAGGAGTATGCCGAAATTACGAGAAGTGGACTACTGCATAAGCTTCGGTGAATAAGCCGAAACAAAGAGTATTAAGTCCGGATAAAACTGGAGACGGAGCTACTAAATCTAAGAGGTGTAGAAACCGAGTAAAACCCCGGGCACGGATGTCCCGGGGCCACTTATTCATTATAAAGCCCGGTCAGGCCTTCCACAGTCCGTGGAGGGTACAGTACTCCCGGGCAGTGACCTGAGCAGCCTGGATGCAGAACTCGGTTTCTGGCTTATCTCCGGGCTTCAGGAACTTCTTGTAGGAGACTCCGTCGGCGATGACTTCGATCATCTCGATATAGTGCTTCTCTTCCATCGGGTGGGGAACGGCCCCGATTTTTACTTTGATGCCCGAAGCAGTCTTCTCGATCACCGGCACATGTTTCTCCTTGCTCGCGTCGACGGTGTTCGCTTCCTGTCGGACCATCGGCTGGCCGTGGCACGTCAAAGTGCCTGAGCCGGCGTTGACGACCTCGACAATCCGGCTACAGGCTACACATTTGTAAATGTCGTTAAGCTCTGTCATCATGTCACCTCAGTACTGTTCGCAGATCTTCTGGTAGTAGGATTTTTCGTGGTCACAGGACGGGCACTTGTCAGGGGGAGCCATACCGTGGTGCATGTATCCGCACTTCCGGCACATCCAGAACACCGGCTCGTTCTTCTTGAACAGGGTGCCGGCCTCGGCTTCCTTCAGGAGCTTGGTATATCGTTCCTCGTGGTGCTTTTCAGCAGTCATAATAGCCTTGATGCGCCTGGCTACGTCGGGATATCCCTCGGTTTCGGCCACCTTGGCGAACTCAGGGTAAAGCGAAGAGTGCTCCATGTGTTCGCCCGCGATCGCAGCTTTAAGGTTATCTACGGTCCGGCCCCACGTCATGGGTGCCTCGGCCTCAACCCTCACCGGGTCCAGCTTTTCTCCGGTCTGTGTCATGACCTGCTTGAGCATCTTGAAAAACCATTCGGCATGCTCGTTCTCGTTGTCTGCGGTGATCGTAAAGATCTCTGCGATTTGTTCATAGCCCTCCTTGCGGGCGGTGCTCGCGTAGAACGTATAGCGGTTACGGGCCTGGCTTTCGCCCACGAAGGCTTTCGCCAGGTTTTCAATGGTCTTCTTCATAGTAAGCGCCTCAATTAGTTGCTATTAGTGTGTAGGCAGGGCAGGTTGAAATACTTGCTAGCCCCTAGGCAGTAGGCTGTTCGGCGAGCTGGACTTTGACGTTCCCCTGAATACTGCCCCGCTTGATGGTCAGCGCGATTTCATCGCCGGCCTTCTTTTTCCTCACGTAGGTGGCCAGTTCGGACATATCCTTCAGTTTTTTGCCATCGACGGCCAGAATGATATCTCCGGCAGTAATACGCTGCTGCCCGGCAGGGCTTTTTTCGAAGCTTCTCGTGACCAGGATACCCTCGGTTGAGCTCAGGTCATAGTATTCAGCCAGCTCCTTGGAGATACCCATGCCCAGTATGCCCAGCCATGGCCTGATTACCTTGCCATTCTTGATGAGCTCCTTGGCGATGTACATGGCAGTGTTGATAGGAATGGAAAAGCCGATACCCTGCGCGAACGGGATGTTCGCCGAGTTCATACCGATGACCTCGCCACTCTTGTTGAACAGCGGACCCCCGCTGTTGCCGGGGTTGATGTGCGCATCAGTCTGAAGAAGGTTCTCATAGACCCCTTTCTCGGCCTGAATGGTGCGATTCAGCGCGCTGATTACGCCAACTGTTACAGTCGGACCGCGCAGCATGAAACCGAACGGGTTGCCTATGGCGATGGAGAT
The DNA here is from genome assembly GCA_964548585.1 of uncultured Methanocella sp. GTDB lineage: Archaea > Halobacteriota > Methanocellia > Methanocellales > Methanocellaceae > Methanocella_A. The sequence goes on from CAZJRS010000059.1 coordinate 13,675, forward strand.
TTGTCCGACGCGTATCTTGTCAGAATCGCCAAGCTTCGCAGCACTGAGCTTCTTTTTGCCACAATCCACCTTGACCACGGCCACATCAGTCATCGGGTCCGTGCCGACCAGTTTACCTTCGAACCGGGTGCCATCAAAGGTACTGACTACCATACTCTGAGTATTTTCGACAATGTGATTATTGGTCAGGATGTACCCCTTAGGGTCAATCACGATGCCCGATCCCATGCCCTGCTGGGGCGTGACGTTCATGTAGGCGTCCTGCATCAGCATGATTGTGTTGATGTTTACCACACAAGGGCTCGATTTCTCGACGATTTGTACAAGCAGCTCCTCGTCAACGGGAATAATAGTAAAAGCCTCCGCACTATAATCGTATGAGATGGCAGCTATAAATACGTGCTCTGAAATTAAAATCAGACTTTTATGCGACTATCGGGCGGCTTCGCAGAACCCCTTAATAGTGCCAGTGCTCCGGCGCGTACATTCTCCGCCCCGGTGATGACCGTAGTGATCGCGGTGATTACCCATAGCATCCACGAGTATTCGAATCGCAGCAGCAGGAGCACGATACAGATCGCCAGTAGCAGCGTGTTGATCCGGGCAAGTCTCCCTGGCTTCTTCTCGATGCGCCCATGCGCCAGTATGACTGCGAGGAAAAGGCCGTAGACGATTAGCTCCCGGCCTACGACGATCACGACAAACCATAGCGGGAACCGCATGCCCAGGTCTAAAAAATATAAAAAGAGGAAACCGAGGGTAAACCCCAGTGCATCGGTCACCGCGTCCAGTATTCGTCCGAGATCGGTCACCTGGTTAAGGAGCCGTGCCACCTTACCGTCCAGGATGTCGGTGGCGATCGCCACCAGTACGAGGCCCAGTGCGATCCAGCGATAGTAGTCCCTGTCAGGGGTATACGCCAGGAAACAGCAGGCGATTAAAATGATGCAGGCGAGCCTGGAGCAAGTCAGCAGGTTCGCCAGGTTCAGGTTTTTCATGCGGTACTCAGGCAGCTTCATCGATCTGCAGGATAGCCAGTTTAGCGGCTTCCTCGGCGACCTCATAGGACTCGAAGGAGTAAACGAGGACGTACATATTGCTGTACCGGACAGCTACTCCATAGCAGTCGGTGCCGTCAACCTGGAACCGGTACCAGTCCCCACCGTCACCCGGAGTGGCACTACCACCATAGGAGAAGTCCTGCACACCGCCCCAGTTGATATTCGGGTTATTCGCGTGGGGCATGGATGCGTCCGCAGTTGATTTCATGCCGGTATAGCCAGTCATGGCCACCAGCGGGCTGGCAGTTTTAGCTACCAGGCCGCCAAGCGTCCCCTTAGCAGTGCCATCGGTGTACTTGAAAGACTTGTACTGCTCCACCCCCGACGTATCTACGTACTGGCTCACCAGTGCGGAAGTGTCTGATCGAGGGTATTTCAGCTTCTCAAGGAAACTGACGATGCCAGACTTGACCGTAGCAGGCGTCAGGTACTCGTTGGAGTAGACCTTGTCATAGGTTTTGCCGCCGATGCTGATCTGCGACGGGAAGCTGATGTCACTGACCGATTTCTTGAACTTGCTTAGCTGGCTGTCTAGCCCGCAACAGCAGATGCATCCGCTGATCAATCCAATCGTAGTGATCGCAGCGATGGCGATTAAAAGCTTACTGGTATTCAAGACTACAAACCCCCCCATTCACGCCATGTGACAGGAACAACCGCTTTGTTTACATGGCACTATACTAACAGGGTTAGGAAGCGAAATCATATAAAGACAACGGATAAAGGAAAGACATAATTGATAAGAAAACATGTAGAAAGCGAAAGGGGGCTAAACGCCTGATAGAGATACTGATACAGTTCGCGTGGCTCATGCTGCCGGTCTACATGGCCAACAACTGCGCCACGCTATTCGGCGGAGGGAAGCCCATTGACGGGGGAAGGAACTTTTCTGACGGCCGCCGCATCCTGGGCGACCATAAGACTATACGCGGGTTTACCCTTGGGGTGATCGGCGGGGTCCTGACTGGCATGGCAGAAGCACTGGCTGCGCCGCTTCTGACGCCTTACATCGGGCCGCTGGCCGGAGGAGACGGCTTCATGCAGATATCGGCGTTAGCCCTGGTAGCGCTGTCGTTCGGGGCACTGCTCGGGGACCTGGTCAAGAGCTTTTTCAAGAGACGCCTGAACATCGCTAGCGGAGCGATGCTGCCCGTTGCGGACCAGCTCGACTTCGTGCTCGGGGCGTGGGCGCTTACAGTACTGGTAACCCCGGCGTGGTTCTTCGCCAACTTTACGACCGGAGTGCTGGCGTGTGCACTGCTGATGACCTTCCCCATCCAGTTGTTCCATAACCTCATCGCAGTAGGGCTGGGCAAGAAAAAGGTGCCATGGTAGTCAAAGGAAAAAGGCGAGGCTCATCAGGACGCCAGACACAAGCGGGATCGACAGATCATCATTCACGGTGATGCCCGCGAGACGCCACGCGAAGGCATCGGCGATCACGGCGCCCATACAGCCGGCCAGGACAACTGCCAGAGGCAGTGCCGGGAAGAAAAGAAAGCCCAGCGCCAGACAGGTTACGAACATTACGAACATGAGCACCACCGATTTTCGGTGTACAAGGGCCTGCCCGATACCCCCGCCCAGCGATGAGTTTCCATGGTCACGGCCGGAAAAGGTCCGTATTGCGGTCTTCCCCCGGCCGATGCGGGGCAACAGCAGTGCCCCGGCAAGAGCGGTGACCGAATCGCCCACGCAGCAGAACAGCATGGCGAGGATGGCGATCTCTTTATCGAATAATAGCACCGCCAGAAACATGGAGGCTATCTGGTAGAGTGTGCCCATCGGCGCGCCCTCTTTCTCGTGCTCCCGCATAAGCTCTGCTGAGATGATCGGATAGCCGGTTTTGCGTACCGCCTCCACTCCGATCCAGATCAGCAGCTCGATAAAGAGAAGTAAAAGCATACCATCTCTCGAATACCCGAAGTAGTAGAGAAGCGGCAAAAGTGCCCAGGCGACGTGAAAGATCTTGCGATCGAACTCCTGTCGGAGGAGAACGTGGTCCGGGCGCATGAGAGTATGTGGAAGGCAGGCTTATAAAAAATTTCTGGCGGTCACGACAATTTTACGAGTCTACTTTTTAACCCGCCTGACCACATTATTCATGGTGATAAAATGGCGAGAGACCCCGTTTGCGGCATGATGGTGAGCAAGGACAGCCCCGGTGCAAAGGAATCGTACAAAGGCCACACCTTCTACTTCTGCTCCGAGGATTGTAAAGAGAAGTTCAACGCGACCCCGGACAAGTATGCCACGCCTTCGGCCATGATGATGTGAGGCCGGCCTGAGGGCCGGCTGATGCCGAAAACACCCAGGGACGGGCAATAATGATTATGTAGTAAAGGTAGTATAGATAACCATGGTGTTCATACCATGGGTGGAAAATTCATTAGATCAGTTCTGATAGTGCTAATCCTGATTGCACTGGCGACAATCGTATCGGGCTGTCCCTGGGACAGCGATGAGGATCCGTCAAAGGTTACCCCATTAAACCCTACCCCGGACCCGGACGACGAAGATGACGCAACTCCTAAGCCGACTGCCACTTACAAGCCGTATGAGCCGCGAAGAGTGTAGAGGTGCCTGAGAGAGGCCCATCGCCCCTTTTATACACCTTGCCCGACAGGAGCGCGCAACGCTCACACAGATCTCAATTATTTTAAACCTGCTCAAAAATACCACATTGGAAACGTGGTGATTAGATGAGGCACATAATCCGAATCCGAAACACACTTATTGCTCTGGTGCTGGCAACGATGATCTTGGTCCCGGCGCTGGCGATGTCTGCTGAAGCACAGCCCTACAGTAGCCAGTATTCGCAGATCGGCACAGGTATCGGCACAGGTACTTATTCCTCGACGCAGTACCCGTATGGGGGAGACTTGTTAAGGCAACAGTGCCCGGCCGGCTACTACTTTGAGTCTTACTCAGGACAGTGTGTGCCCGCACAGCAACCGTATCAATACGGCGGCTACGGCGGACCGTCTGCCGCGAGCAGTGCTTCGGCCAGCGCAGGCGGCGTTAGGTACTACTGAGGACAGACCGGGCCCATATATTGTGTAGAAATATTTTTTCCTTTTTTCTGCTGAATATCAGAAGGTATGTATTAAAATTTAGAATCTATTTGCTAATTTTTAGCAAATTGCATATACCAGGAAGAGATAATTAGTCATTGATGACCAGACAGTCGGACCATTTCAACCTGATTGATTTAATAACCTCAGATGGTTGCGTGCAGCTCCTGCATCCCTTTTTATACAAACCTGGCATCGAGATGTACCAATCAGAAGTGATCAAGGAGACCAAGGTGCCAAAGACAAGGGCAATAAGGTTGCTAAATATGCTGACAGGCTACGGATTGCTAAGGGAGAAGGAGAAAGCAGGATGTAAATTTTACACTGCTTCGCAGGACGATCCGGTGGTAAAGCAGCTAAAAACGCTGATAATGGTAACTATACTATACGAGTTGACCCGGGAGTATTCTGGTCAGGGCATTGAAGTATTTATTTTCGGCTCTTCAGCGAAGGGGGAAGACACGGAGAACAGCGACGTCGATCTTCTGGTGATATCCGGAACTGCCAAAGGGAGTGTAAGTGCTCTTATCGATAAGATTAAAAATAACCTTGAAAGGGAAACAAACACGGTTGTGTACACCCCACTAGAATATGCAAATTTATGCAATAAAGAGAAAACTTTTTATGATCAGCTTGAGAGGTACAAGATAAGGGTACTTTGATGAGAATAAAGGACATTTATGATTGCGAGTACGAGAAGCACATCAAGAAGATTACGTCCGAATTCGATAAAACAAGTAACCTTGAAATCATACCCGATGAGCTAAGCGAATCTGATAATGATCTCGCGAGCGCCAGGAGGGATCTAAAATTCGAGGATTACAAGTGGGCAACCATTAAAGCGTATTACTCTATACTCCACGCTACAAACGCTTTTGTGAGACTTAAAGGTGTGATCATCAATCACCACCTGTGTACCTATTTATTCCTGGAGAAACTGGCCAGAACAGGGGAAATCGATTCTAAATACGTTTACACATTCAAAGCGGCCTTGGATAACAGGTTGGATGCAAATTACGGATCGAAGTATAGTGAAGTAGTTGCTATTGAGGCAATTGAGGTTGCGGAGAACTATAACAGGCATATTAAGGAGTTGAGTGGCTTCGCCCGGAAAAAATAAAGTGTATTTGTTCTATGTAGGTTAAAATATATGATCAATTCCGAGATGAGTAGATAAACTTATTATCATATATTTGAATTTTAGTTTATTGTACACTACACAGTACAAATTGTACATTAATATTATATAGTTGAAAACCTAACCCCATTTGAGGACATATGTCGCTGGAAAATATCCTAGGCAGGACAGCAGAGATAAGAATAATCGATTTTTTGGCAGAAAATTCCGGTAACTCGTATACACAATGGGAAATCTTCGAGCTGACGGGGATATCCAGAAATATCCTTTATAAGAAACTGCCGGAGATGGTCAAGAAGAATATACTCGAAATCGACGGGCATGTCGGAAGGCACCGGACATACAAACTGGCCGAGAACGCATTTGCCAACATGCTCATTTCTGCGATATACGAATATAACAGGATCGAAGCGGAGAAACCCGCAGAAGGGAAAGCCCGAATTTCGTCGGAGTCGATGGTAAAATCGGAGAACAGATATTACAAATCGCCGGAGATACAGCTGGACAACGTACCGGTTGTAACACAAGTTAAAGAAGAGATCGCGCTGCCGATAGAGTTAGAGTCGGCAAAAAAATTGTTGAAGTCCCTGCAAGAGGCAATAGCGAAAGAGGATAATGCACACACAGCGTGATAGAGTTAATCGGCAACAGTCTGAACATCCGGGCAGATGGCGTTACACTGGTGTTATTTGCCGCCTTGGTCGGGATACTTTCGTTTGCGCGATCTTGTACGCGAGCCTGCCGTTGTTTTTTACGATAAGTTCGACTTCGAGTGTAAAATAATGGATAAGGATGGAATTTAGAATTTAAGTCCATTTCAAAGTTTTACTATCAATCAGATTTATTTTGCACAACACTTTTTATATTTTAATCCACTGCCACATGGACATTTTTCATTTCTCCCAATTTTTACCCCTTGTAAACTTTTACCCTTCATTTTTGTAAAATCTTGTAATTTTGATTCCATTTCAGAATCAAATGCCCAATCCTCATTTAAAATAATAAAATTAATATTTTTTATTTTTTTATTTTCTATTTGTATAAAAATTAATAGTAATTCTTTTACTCTATATTCATATTTCTTTAGTTTATAATGTTCTAATACTTCATTTTCGTTAATATTATAAGATATATAAAATGATAAGGTGTAATTATTATTAGTACTCTTATAGCTATATTCCTGAGGAGTTTCTATCGTACATTTTCCTATTGCACCAAAGATGTTAGCAAAAATCTTATCTTTTATGTTAGTATCAATGCCTAAAAGTGTCGTTGATATATGTGTAAACCCAAGTTTATTTGTAGATTCTAATTTTTGAATTAACCCCAAATAGTCTTTAGGTATATTCATGTGTGGCTTTTTATAATTATTATCTATATAATGTTTATTTAATTCTATTGTATATCCACTTATTAAACATTGATCGCCCCACTTTATATATGTTTTTAATAATTTAGAATTTATTTCTAAAAATGAATCGAGATAAAATAGGTACAAGTCCAATTCATCAGTAGCCCAAATTTTTGGTTTTTCATAAATCTCCATTCTACGCTGTAAATACAATAAAAACAAGGAAGGTGATTCACTTAATTCAGAAATAACTCTCAAATCATTTATAAATACTGACCAAAAAAAATCTTTTCCATGTATATAATTTATATTTTTTAATGTTTGTATGTGAGTTGATAATGAATGAAATTTTTCTAAGGTCACATTAATGATGAAAATTTTTTTGTAAGTTATACCAAATGTTACTAATTGAGATTTGTCATAGAATGATGGATTAGGTGTGTTAAGGATATATTCTTTTGTTCGTTGCCCTTGATAGTAAGCACTATCGAGAATGTTTTCAATACAATATTTAATATTGTCAATACTTCCCCTTCTTGCAACTTTTTTAAATGATCCCGATTTAGCTTCGATAATAAATAGATATTCATCAAATATGATTATGCCGTCCGTTTCTGTTTCTGTTAATATCCCGTTAATATTTAGTTTATATTTTAGATTTTTATATATCTTTGCGCCGGGTAAAATTTTCGAAAAATATTCAATTGATTGGTCTTCCAGATATTCGCCGCGTTTTTTATAGAAATAATCCTTATACCCCGTATCATTTGTTAGATCAATCAAATTTTCCAAAATATGTGTTAAGTTCCTAATAAAAACTGCTAAAGAAAAACAATAATATTTATTTTGGTGTTTAATTATTGGATATTTATAAATAATAGAATTATTTATAGGCCATGCGGGAGCTTTCTTAAATGATGAAAAATCAGCATTGGATCCGAAAGATTTACTTAATATATTTAGTATATTAATATTAATTTCTTCGGACGGTTTTATTTCGAAAATAGTACCATTAATCTGAAAATCTTGCTTTATTAATTTATTTGAATTTTCTATAATTTGATCCCAAATTTGTTTTATTGTATTAATTATATCAGTTGATGTAAAACCATAATGCGATTTATAAAAATCATCATGCATATTATAAATATTTGATATTAAATCAATATGGTGTTGATGGAATGAATCCCCTCGTACAAATATAAAATTTAGTAAAGTATCATACCTAATTTGGCGTTCAGTGTCGTTCAAATTTATACAGGGTTCAACTTTGAAATATGTTTTTAAATCAGAAAATATTTCATTTACCAAATTATAATAGATAATAATTTCATCTTCGGAAACATCCCTATAGTTACCAGAATATTCCAGACTTAAAGCTAAACTTAAAGCATATTCTAGGTAATACTCTTCCGTATCCCCTGTTTTATTAAATTTTATAGATTTATTATTATAATAATTACTTGCTATAATAGATAAAAGTTGTATGGGATCGTATTTTTGAAATAGATTCAATAGTTTTTTTGTATTGTTACTAATATTTTCATCTATTTTTATATAGGTTAAAGCATGAGATAATTGTTTAATCAAAATACAACCACCAATTTTGAATAATTTAATATTGTAGCCCAATTACGTGTAGATAAATGATCATAAGAACATTAATACACATACGATTATGAATTTATCATCATATCTATGGATCACAGAATAACTAATATTATAACTCAACATATAGCATCTCGCCTATGATAACAATTCCTTCCATCTGATAGATATTCGCTTTTTATATAGTAGATCCAGAAAAAAAGTTAATTATTCTCCAGTAATCTCCCTGCACAGCATATCGATCAGCAGATCGTCCACAATCGCGTTATCTCCATATGTCCCCTCCCGGTTCATGACCGCCAGCCAGACCACTTGGAAGAGCCCCTGAATAACCTCAGGCTCGTGCCTCGGGGTGAACCCCTTCGCCCGGAGAACGTCGAACAGCTCATTGAGAAAGCATTCCTCACCCCGTTCGTGCTCGTTGAGTTTATCTGTCGAGAGAATGCGGCTGATCTGCTCGCTCTCGCCAGAGTCGTAGAGCGTACGCAACAGCGGGCTTTTCGATAGCACCTCGAACAGCTCACGAATCGCTTCTTTTACATCGGCAGCGGCGAGCTTGTGCTTTTTCCCGAGCCGGTCGACCAAAATGCCGTAAGCCTGGTAATCCTGCTGGATCAGCTCAAAGAGCAGGTCTTCTTTTGACGGGAAGAAAAGATATACGGTACCTTTCCCGATCCCTGTGGCCCGGGCAATATCGTCCATGGTTGTCTTCTTAACACCATGGCGCGCGAAAAGCTCCCGGCCTTCTCCCATAATATTCTTGCGGACTTCCTCACGCTCGATATCTGAAAACTTTTTAGCCATCTCCACCCCGTCTTCTAAAAATCTGTGCCAATCTGTGTGATCTGTGAAATTTGTGTCTCGTGAAAAATTGGTTATTTTGGCTATGGTCGAATTGCCGCCAAGCACGCCAAGGTGCCAAGCACGCCAAGGGCTTTTTTAGTTTGAACATCGATCCGATATTATCGGTCTTGGCGTGCTTGGCCCCTTGGCGAGCTTGGCGGCAATTCGACCATAGCCAAAATAACCAATTTTTCATGGCCTCTACTTGAAAAACCCATTTTTCATAAACGAGTTCTGT